>CAYWFW010000094.1:0-4269 GCA_964457735.1 uncultured Sulfurovum sp.
CCTCAAGAAGTGCAGTTTTCCCAACATTATTTCCACCTGTAATAATATTGATTTGACTTAATCCATCTAGTTTAAGATTTTTAAAACATTTATAATCTATAATTTCTATCTCTTCTATCATATCTTATACCCTTTATTATTATTGCTATTATATCCAAGATAGATATATATAATATAAATTACTTTTTTCTATTTAAAATTAGATAGATAAAGACTCCACCACCAAAAAATGATGTAACCACACCAATTGGAATATCTGAACTTCCCCCTATACTTCTTGCAATTAAATCACATATTACTAAAAAAAGACCACCATAAAAAAATATTGGAATAATTAACTTATCGGCACTTCGTTTATATATAGTCTTAATAATATGAGGAACAATCAATCCAACAAAGCCAATAGGTCCTGTTGATGCCACAGCAATACCAATTCCCAAAGACAAAAATGCCAATAAAGTATAAGTAACTCTTTTAACATTTACACCTTTTAGATAAGCATACTCCTCATTTGTCAATAAAAGTTTAAGTTCGTATTTATAAAATAAAACAACTAAAAGTATAAGAATAGATATGATAACAATAGAGATAAGTTCATTTAAAGAGGCTATATCAAGAGTTCCCATTGTAAATCTCATAATCATATAACTCTGTTTTTGGTCACTTAAAAAAAGTAAAATCATTAAAGAAGCAGAATAAAAAAATGATAAAGCGATACCAACTAAAAGCATAGAGTCTCTGTCATATTGTCTAATTTTTATCATAATAAAAAGGTGAAGTATAACTGTTGAGATTGCTCCTAGAAAACTAAATAACCATACAAAATTCATTATCTCAAATACAATTGCAAAACCAACACCAAAAGATGCTCCACTTGCCACACCTAGAGTATATGGGGAACTCATAGCATTTCTAAAGATAGTTTGAAACACTAATCCACTAATACTAAGCAACGCTCCCACAAAAAATCCAGCAATCACCCTAGGAACTCTTAACTCCCAAAATACAACATAATCTAAAGATTGACTATCAAATATATTATTTACATCAATATTAATCTGCCCAATAAATGGTGAGATAAAAATTATAATAATAGAGATGAAAAGTGTTATATTTTTTATATATTTCCTATTCAATAATTATCCATTTATTTAAATATTAAAACATATATTTCATATTTGCATAAATATATCTACCTGGTTCATTTATCAACATAGTATCAGAACCATCACTCATAAGAATCAAATCTTTATAAGTATTTGTTGTTGTATAACTCTTATCCAATAGATTATCAACCCCAAGAGTTACAATTAATCCATTATCAAACTCTCTTGTTGTTTTAAAGTTTACCACTCCATAACCAGCTAATATCTGTTCACCATTCTCTTCATCTACACTATCCCATCTACTTCCTGCTACAAATGATAGCTCCAAATCACCATCTTCATCATAATCATAAGTAACTGATGCATTTACTTTTAAAGGTGTAATTTCTGCCAAATCTTTATCACTTTGTCCTGTTGTAAGAGTATCTTTTTCACCTTTTTTATACGATATTCCAATATCAAAATATAAATCATCAGTTGGCATATATGAGGTACTTAATTCTGCTCCATAGATTATAGCATCAATATTTTCAAAGTTATTTTTTATTTTACTACCATTATAATATATATAATCCTCTAGCTTACTATAAAATGTTTTGAATTTAATCTTAGAGTTTTCAAATCTCTTCTCAAAACCTAAATCAATCTCATAATTTGTAGTTTGTACTAAATTAGTATTTCCATTTAATATTCTTACTGCTGGTTTTGCTGTTGTATTATATTTTACATTATAAAGCTCTCTTGCATCTGGTACTCTGCTTGATTTACCAATACCAAAAAAATATTTTGTATCTTTATCAGTATTATATGTAGTAAATAAAGAACCACTAAGAGAATTAAATTTTCTATCTTTTTCGCTAGTTGAGGCTGTACTAATTGTGGTATCATCATATCTTGTGCCAACCTCTACATCTATTTTACCAAAGCTTTTCTCATATTTCATAAAAAATGCACGATTCTCTGTATCCACATCATCAATACTTTTTCCAATTGTTTTAATGGCATTAGTTGTTAGATTTGTTGTGGTATATTTTCCATTCCAGTTTCTGTTACTAGCATCAAAACCATAAGTTAGACTACTATCCCATAAATCAAAACTATTTTTAAGCTTTAATCCACTCATCTCTGTGGTTAAATGATGTGTCATCAATACACCTTTTAAAAGGGCTACCTGACGATACTCTGTACTCATTGGATGATCAACTTCAGAACTATAAATTTGAAGATGGAGATTTTTTGAGTATACCCCAAGATTTGAAGCACTATACTCTAAATTTATAATATCACTATCATCCAAAATAGCATCCATTTTACTTGATGGATATAACACATTCTTGCTTCTATTTGCAGTATAACTAAATCTTAGTTCCTGATTTTCACTAATATCTATAAAAATCTTTCCCATATACATGGTCTTTTCAAATGCATCCATATTTTTACTAGAATTGCTATAATTAAATAAATTATCAGTGGGAACAACTGTACTTGCTGTATAGTTTGCGAGTTGTGTAGAGAATCTGTTACCATCTCCATCTTCATACTGCTCACCTTTTTCTTTAGAAGCACTAAAAAGTACTTTGATAAAATCATTTCCACCACTTAGAGTTGTAGAGAATTTTTGGTATCCAAAACTACCTGCATTTATACCAAACTCACCATTAAATTTCTCTGTAGGTTTTTTGGTCTTTATTTTGACAGAACCACTTAAAGAGCCAAACTCTTCTATATCAAAAGGACCCTCAAGAACCTCTACATCTTCAATCGCATGAGTTACAACATGAGAAGTAGGTGGATCCATTCTATTAACACAAGCACCACAAACCACAGCACCATCAATTGTTAGCTTGATATTATCTCTCTTTTGTCCTCGTAACATAATGTCATTAGCTATACCACTTCTTCTAATAAGTGAGATACTAGGTATATTTTTATTTAACGCTTCTGCTAAATCTGCTGATTTGACCTCTTCACCACTTATATTTTCAACAACTTTTACATTAACCTTTTCACTAACCTCAATAGTCCCTAAATCAGCTTCTGCGTTTAATACCACAATACAAATTGCTAAAAGACAAATCTTTTTATCCATTTTATTTCCTAATTATTCCAAATTTTATCAATAATAAAATTTTATAAAAAAATTGTTAATTATTTGTTAAGTTTTTAAATAAGTGACTTGTAAGTAAATAATTTTTATACCATTCTAAGCAATACTAAAGTGCTTTTATAGGGTTTAAATATGAAACACTACCTAGGCATCTAAATTTTATTATCAGATTTAATATATAGAGTTAAAGAGTATACTATCAATAATATAATTGGTAATATAGATGTAAGTTCTGGTATAATTGTTCCACTAAAACCAATTTGATTTAACGAGAATAAAATTCCCCAAACTAAGAATGTAACCCCTAAAAGTGCTGAAACAACCAAAGATATATTCATAAAACGGGCATAAGATGGCATTTTTATAAACATAATAATAACTAAACAAATTGAAAATATTGGATAAAATAATTTAGTATATATCGCTGAACGCATTTTATAAGAGTCTAGTCCTTGTTCATCCAAAAGTTTTAATCCATCATAAGCATCTATAATATTCAAAGATTTTCCCTCATAAATTTGATCTATAATTTTTGGTTTATACCCTTTTAAAGTATCAAGATATTTTCTATTTTCTATAATAACTCTTTGCAAATTGCCATCTTTATATATTTGTGTTTTAATATTTATATCTTCTGCTTTCCATAATTCACCATTAAATACAGCTTTTGAAGCACTAATAGTAGATATTAATTGATTATTATCAAGTGTAAAAATTTTTATATCAGAAGCCTCTTTTTGAATTGGATTTAAATTTTTTATATAAACAAAAGAATCATTATATTTAAAAAACATATCTTTTTTAGTATAATTATTTTGATTACTCTTATATAACGATTGAGCATTTTCTTTGGCATAAGAAAACTCTGTAGTATGAAGATATACAAAAATAAGATGAACAGATAAAGAGAGTATCAAAAATGGTAAGATTATATCTTTTTTAGAGTAACCAAAACTATACATAGCCACCATAGTATTATTTTTTATAAAATTAATTTTTGTAATAATTGCAGAAAATATAATAGCCAAAGGATATAAAATAGATAAAGCCTCTTGT
>CAYWFW010000095.1:0-12425 GCA_964457735.1 uncultured Sulfurovum sp.
TAATAACCCCTCTTTTAAGGCTTGATATTGCTCTTTTCCTTGATATTTTTTTACAATATATAATCCTAAACATATTGCAGTTGCTGGTCCTTGTGATGTTATAATATTTCCATCCTCTATCACTTTATCAATATTGTTATAGCCATTATTATCAATTTTTTCTTCAACAGAGGGGTAACATGTAAAGTTATTGGGTAACACTCCTGCTTTATATAACGCATAAGGTGCCGCACATATAGCACTAATATCTTTACCTTTACTATTCATATCTTTTAATAAATTTTGAACCTTTTCATCTTCTGCTAAGATATCAGTACCACCCCAACCACCAGGAAGAAGAATCATATCTATATCATCACTAGTTATTCCATCCATTACTCTATCAGCAACTATCATAATTCCATTTGCACCTTGAACTTGCAAATTTTCTTTTACTGATGCTACAATCACTTTAATCCCTGCTCTTCTTAAAACATCAATCAAACTTACTGCTTCTATCTCTTCAAATCCTGTTGCAATTGGTATAAGTACTGTTGCCATATTCTCTCCTACTTTTTAAATATTATATCTATATTTTTCTTAGATTTATTATGATATAACAAAAAATTAAACTTTAACTATACATTTTTATTGATATTGCATTCTATCAAATATAGACTAAAGTTATCATACCTTAAGTATTTTTTTGATAAAATGAGTTTTCCAAAAATTCTTGCTTAAAGTTGGATAATAGATATATCTATTAAAGCTTAGGCTATAAAACCAAAAGGAACTAAATGACTTGTTATGAAACACTGTTTGTAGTGCAACCTGCACTAACAGAAGAAGAGATTAAATCAGAAATTGCAAAAATTGTTGCAGTAGTAGAAGGGCAAAATGCCGAAATTGTAGCAATTAATGAGATGGGTATGAAAAAATTAGCCTATCTAGTACAAAAAAATAGTAGAGGTTACTATACAGTACTTTTCTATAAAGGTGAAGGTAGTATTATTAATGAGATTGAGAGAAATCTTAAAATTAATGAGAATGTAATTAAATTTTTAACTGTTAAATATACAAATACAAAAGAGATGGCACAGTTTAATAAAATGGTATCAGCAGCATCAGCTAAAGAAGTGGTAGAAGAGATAAAAGCACCTGTTGTAGAAGAAACTCCAGTAGTTGAAGAAGCAGTAGAAGCACCTGTTGTAGAAACACCTGTTACAGAAACAGAAGAAGCAACAACAGAAAAATAAAAGTATTGAGGGAACCCCATGTATAATAAAGTGATATTGGTAGGAAATCTAACAAGAGATTTAGAATTAACATATTCAGGAAGTGGCACAGCTATTGGTAAAACAGGTTTGGCGACGAATAGAAAATGGAAGTCTCAAACTGGTGAGCAAAAAGAAGAGGTGATGTTTGCTGATATTACTTTTTTTGGAAGAACAGCAGAGGTTGTTAATCAGTATCTAAGAAAGGGTTCAAAAGTTTTAGTTGAAGGTCGTTTATCTTTGCAACAATGGACAGCTCAAGATGGTTCAAAAAGAAGTAAGCATGAAGTGATAGCTGAGAATATGACAATGTTAGATAGAAAGGGAGACAATCCAAGCCAACAGCCTCAACAAGGTGGATATGGTAATCAACAAGCTCCCCAACAAAATCAAAATAGTCAATATCAGCAACCACAACAAAATAATTATCAACAGCAAAATAATAATCAGTACCAACAACAGCAAAACAATTATCAACAGCAATCTCAAGCTAATCAGATGCAAGAGCCACAAAAGATTCCAGAGATAGATATCTCTGAAGATGAAATACCGTTTTAGGAGCGAAAAATGTCAGAAAAAAGAAAGTTTAAAAAAAGATTTTGTAAATATTGTGAAGCAAAAATAGATTTTATAGATTATAAAGATTTATATCAACTTAAGCATAGTCTTAGTGAAAGATTTAAAATTATGCCAAGAAGATTAACAGGAAACTGTAAAAGACATCAAGATATAGTAACTATTGCTATTAAAAGAGCAAGACAAACTGCACTTATTCCATATATCATAGATAGAAAAAATGTAGTAGAAAACCCATTTGAGGTTATTAGATAAATATATTAACCCACAATTGTGGGTTGGTATTATTTTAGATTTACTAAAGTAAATAACTGATATTTGCTTTAGTAAATTTTCTACTTTAAAATCAATAATTTTATTATATAAATAAGATATGTTTAATTAAATATGGACTCAATATGATTAATAGTAAAAGTTATCTCTTATTAGGTACATTATTGTGCTTTTTTCTCTCTTCATGTTCATCAGTAGCAGATTTAGATTCAATAGATAATAAACCTCATAATAGTAAAATCAAGTCAAATCTATATGATAGTGATAATGATTTTATCCCAAATATTATAGAGGAACAACTTGGTATGAATCCATATAATAGTGATGAAAACGATAATAATATCTTAGATGGCTTAGATACTGATGGTCAAAATGGCGATACATTTTTTAATATGCAATGGTATTTATATGCTCAAAACCATACCACACATAATGGTACAAAAGTTAATATAGGTGGAAATGATTTAAATTTATTGAACATATACTCTAGGTATATGGGATATAATAATGGTGATAATATTATCATACAAGTTGTTGATAGTGGGGTATATCCAACTCATCCTGATTTAATTGAAAATATAGATAAATCTAAATCTTATAGTGGAGACCGTAGTGGTTTAGTTAAAGTACCAACAGATCCTCATGGAACTAAAGTTGCAGGGGTAATTGCAGCAAGAGCTTTTAATGCTCAAGGAGTTCGTGGTATTATCCCCTTTGCAAAAATTGCAAGTAGTGACTGGTTGATAAATAGAAAATATTATCAGTTAGATAAAAGTTGGGTAAGTGGAGTTGGTGCAAATGAGATAGCTATCTCTAATAATAGTTGGGGGTCTGATTTTGATACAGATACAATTTTAGAAGAGTATATGAAAGAAGGTAGTCGAGTTTTAAGAGATTATAAAGGTAGAATTTATGTTTTTGCATCAGGAAACAGCAGAAGAGAACATGGAGATGCAAATTTACAATATGTGGCAAATAGTAGATTTCCAATTGTTACTGCATCATTAAATTTTAATAATAGGATCACATCATATTCAACTCCTGGTGCAAATGTATTGGTATCTGCTTATGGAGGAGAAAATTTTACAATAACTCCAACAATTGCTACAACTACAATTCCTGGTACATCTGTAAACTCGGGAGATAGAGATACTCAAACAACTTGGGATGAAGATTATAATCAAGAATATACCTATGATTTTAGTGGAACAAGTGCCGCCGTCCCCATGGTCTCGGCATCTATTGGATTAGTTTTAGAGGCGTGTCCTAATCTTACTTGGCGTGATGTACGATATTTATTGGTTAATCATGCAAAACAGATTGACTCTTCTAATAGTAGTTGGATAGAAAATAGTGTGGGATTAAAACATAGTAAAGATTATGGTTTTGGTCTTATAAATCCACAAGGTATGATTGATGAGTGTTCAAACGGATATAAGCTGTTGCCAATTCAAACAAAATTTAGAAAAATAGTAGATACAGCAATAAATATTCCTGATAATAAGAGCGTTGTGGGGGTTAATATCAATATCACAACTCAAGTAATAGTAGAATGGGTTGAGGTTACAGTTAAAAGTGATCATGTTTTTGCATCAGATTTAAAAATAGTTCTTATATCTCCTAGTGGAACAAGAAGTACGCTTATTGATGTAAATCCAATATCAGGAAAATCAACTTATTACTCTACAACTAGTGATTGGATGAGTGGTGGCTTTAGATTTTCTACTGCACTAATGATAGGAGAATCAAGTAGAGGAACTTGGAGAGTAGAAGTTTCTGATGAAAGTGCTGATGATAGAGGCATTTTAAATAGTGTAATGCTTAATATCTATGGACATTAAAGATTTTTTAGATAAAATAAGCGTAATAGAATTTAATAAAGGATAAAAAATGAAAGTATTATTAATAAAAGATGTTAAAGCTCTTGGAAAAGCAGGAGAGATTAAAGAGGTTAAAGATGGTTATGGTCATAATTTTCTTGTTGGAAAAGGATTAGCTAAAATTGCTACATCAGAAGTGATTGAAGCTTGGAAAATAGAAGATGAGAAAAAAAAGCAAGATAAAGCAGATGAGATAGAGAGATTTAATGCCTATAAAGATAAATTAGAGGGATTAACTATTTTAATCAAGAAAAAATCAGCTCCTGTTGGAATTCAAGGTTCTGTGAGCAAAGATGAGATTGCAAAAACAATAAAAGCTAATTATGGTATTGAAATTGATAAAAAAAATATGGATATGAAAAGAGCTATTAAAACAACAGGTACTCATAATATTGATGTAAAATTAGGTCATGGTATTCATGCAATTTTAAATGTAGAGATAGCAGGTATATAAGTGTTTGATGCTACAACAATACTTGCATATAGAACTAATGACAAAGCTGTAATTGGTGGAGATGGGCAGGTTACTTTTGGAAATAGTGTGCTTAAAAGTAATGCAAGAAAAATCAGAACTCTTAGCAATGGTAAAATTTTAGCTGGATTTGCAGGAAGTACTGCTGATGCTTTTAATCTTTTTGATATGTTTGAGAATATTCTTAACGAGAAAAAGGGTGATATATTTCGTTCTGTTATAGAGTTTTCTAAAAAATGGAGAGCAGATAAACATCTTAGACAACTTGAAGCGATGATGATTGTTTTAAACCGTGAGCATATCTATATTCTTACTGGAACAGGTGATGTTGTTGAACCAGAAGATGGGAAAATTGCAGCTATTGGAAGTGGTGGAACTTTTGCACTATCATCTGCAAGAGCATTAGCAAAACACTCATCATTAGAAGCTACAGAATTAGTTAAAGAATCATTGATGATAGCTGGTGATTTGTGTATTTATACAAATCAAAATATAAAAATTTTAGAACTTTAAAGGGATGAGTGTTGGATAGTTTAACACCAAAAGAGATAGTAGCATACTTAGATAAATATGTGATAGGTCAAAAAGAGGCGAAAAAAACAATAGCAGTAGCATTAAGAAATAGATACAGAAGAATGCAACTATCTGATGAAATTCAAAAAGATATAATTCCTAAAAATATATTGATGATAGGTAGTACAGGAGTTGGTAAGACAGAGATTGCAAGAAGATTGGCAACTATGATGAATTTACCATTTATTAAGATAGAAGCTAGTAAGTATACTGAGGTTGGTTATGTTGGACGAGATGTTGAATCTATGATAAGAGATTTGGCAAATATAAGTTTAGCTTTGGTAAAAGAGGAAGAGAATAAAAATAATGTGGATAAAATAGAAGCATATATCGAAAATAAAATTATAGAACAACTTCTGCCTCCTCTTCCAACTGGTGCAAGTGATGAGAAAAAATCTGATTATGAAAACTCATTTGCTAAAATGCAAAAAAAGTTTGAAGATGGAAAATTAGATCATCTAAAAATAAAAGTGGATATTCCACCAGAGAGTATCAATTTTGATGATAGTGGAATGCCTAGCCAAATGGCCAATGTTCAAGAATCTATAGCTAAAGTTTTGGGTGGATTAAATAAGAAGTCTGAGCAAAAAGAGGTTACAGTTAAAGAAGCAAAATCTATTTTAGCAATTGAAGCGAGTAATAATCTTTTAGATGAAGAATCTCTTAAGAAAAAAGCTCATGAAAAAGTTGAAAAAGGTGGGATTGTTTTTCTTGATGAAGTTGATAAAATTGCTGTTTCAAGCTCGTCTAATAGACAAGACCCAAGTAAAGAGGGTGTTCAACGAGATTTGCTTCCAATAGTGGAGGGGTCAAATGTACATACAAAATTAGGGATGGTTAAAACAGACCATATATTATTTATTGCTGCTGGTGCTTTTCATGTTAGTAAACCTAGTGATTTAATTCCTGAACTTCAGGGTAGATTTCCTCTAAGAGTTGAACTAGAAGGGTTAGACGAAGAGGCTCTTTATAGAATTTTGACAGAACCAAAGAACTCATTAATCAAACAATATCAAGCATTAATTGGTGTTGAGGGTGTTAATCTAAAATTTGATAAAGAGGCATTAGAATCTATTGCAAAATACTCATTTGTAGCAAATGAAAAAAGTGAAGATATTGGAGCAAGAAGACTTCATACTGTGATGGAAAAAGTTATAGAAGAGATTAGTTTTAATGCAAATGAATATAGTGGAGATATTATTAATATTGATGAAAAACTAGTAGATGATAAGATTGGTAATATTGTTGAAGATGAAGATGCGACAAGGTATATATTATGATAAATCAAGAAAATACAAAAGCAGGTTTTGTGGCAGTTGTTGGGCGTCCAAATTCAGGAAAGAGTACACTTCTTAACTATATAGTTGGTGAGAGATTAGCAATGGTATCTAAAAAAGCTCAAGCTACACGAAAACGGATGAATATTATTGTGATGCACAATGATACTCAAATAATTTTTGTAGATACTCCTGGAATTCATCAAAAAGAGAGATTATTAAATAAATTTATGCTTGATGAAGCACTAAAAGCGATGGGAGATAGCGATTTAATTGTATTTTTAGCTCCTGTAACTGATAAAACAGATGAGTATGAAAAGTTCTTAAAATTAAATCAATCAAAGAATATTAAGCATATCGTACTTTTGACAAAGATTGATCATGTAAAGCATACTGATATATTAGAAGCTCTAAGTAAATATCAAAAATTTCAAGAGCATTTTGAGGCGATTATCCCCTTTTCTGTAAATAGAAAAATTGGTAAAAAACAACTCTTAGATGAGATTGCTAAATATCTGCCAAAATCGCCATTTTTATATGATACTGAACTTATGACCACAGAACATATTCGCTCAATTTATAGAGAATTAATTCGTGAGTCAATTTTTGAAAACTTAAGCGATGAGATACCTTATGAGAGTGATGTTATAATTGATAAAATTGAAGAAAATGATGATATTGATAGAGTTTGGGCAACTATTGTTGTAGAAAAAGATACTCAAAAAGGTATAATTGTTGGAAATCAAGGCGAAACTATAAAAAGAGTAGGTAAAATAGCAAGAATAGTATTAGAAAACTTTTCTGGGAAGAAAATATATCTTAATCTTTTTGTTTCAGTAAAAAAAGGTTGGAGTAAAAATAAAGATTCTTTAGAAGAGTTAGGATATATACTTTAATTTACAGTATTAATATAATTTTTTATAAATAATAGCTTATAAGCTATTATTAATATTAAAATATATACAATGTAGTTACTCGTAGAAGGAATCATAAAAACTATGTTTAAAAAAAAAGAAAAAACCAAAGAAACTCATAGCAAAAATAAACTTAATTCTAAATATAAGGCTATTGTAGGTATAGATGCTTACTCTCTACGGTATTATAAATTCAGAGATAATAAAATATCTATTTTAAAAAAACCCATCTATAATACTGCTAATTATGTGACTAGTTATATTAGCAATAAAGATTTAATTACATCTATTATTGAGATTAATAGTTCTATTGAAGATGAAGATATAAATGATACCATTGAGCTTAAAGCTTATGAGGAGCTAGGTTTAGATCAGGCTCTTACTTATAATATAAGTCATACAGAGACTATTCCAAGAGATGGTAATAGACAATTTCATGTATTTATATTAGAGGAAGATGCTTTAGCTGATAGATTTAAAGATACCATAACAGAAACAAAATTTTTAGACTTTATCCTTCCTATTCCTCTTTTATATAAAGCTTTATATAATAATAAGATTTTACATAATGTTGGAGTTGATTGTTTTACATATTTTACAAGATTCGATACGGTTGTAGTGATATATAAAGATGGAGAGTATTTGTACTCTAAATCGATTGAACACTCTTTGGTTAGAATATATGAAAAATATCTTGAGCTTCCTGGAGAAAAAATAGAGGAAGAAGAGTTTTATAAAATTATGGGTGAAGAGGGGCTTAAAAGTTCCAATTTAGATTATCAAAAAGATCTTATGAAAATTTTTGGAGAGGTTTTTATTGGTATTAATGATATTTTAATCTATGTAAAAAGAGCTTTTGATTTTAAGGCTATAGATAAAGTATATATTGGTAGTGAATTTGGACCAATTGCAGGACTTGATGAATATAGTCAAACATATCTAGGTCAGATTCTGAGTGAATTAAACTTTGATTATGAGTTTGTTTCTGATGAATGGTATCTTGATCAATTTCAATGTTTAATGGCACTATCTTCTGTTGATTATCAAAATGGTATGAATACGTCTGTAAATTTAACTCAATTTAAGCGTCCTCCACCTTTTGCGATGCGTCCAGGTGGTCAATTTATAATATCAACAACAATTGCTAGTATTGTTGGAATTGCGTGGCCATCAACATATCTTATTGGTTCATATTTAAACAAAGCAGAGATATATGTTTTAGAAGATAAAGAGCAAGAGCTTACTGCATTAGCAAATAAATATAAAAAGATTATTAAAGCAAAAACGCTTAAAATTCAAAAGTTAGATAAAGAGATAAATGAGCTTGATATAACTTATAATTCAAAAATAAAAACTTTAAGTGCTATTTTTGATAAAAAAGTAAACTATAAATTAAAATCAGAATCTCTATATCGTTTTGCAGGTGATCTTAAAAAGTTTGATGTTAGAACAGATAGTATTACAAGTGAAGATGATTCTTATAAAATATCTTTAATTAGTGAAAATAGTAAAAATATCACTAGACTTATTAAAACCATATCAGAAAAATATTTTAAGAAAATAAGAGAGATAGATATTGCTGAGATTCAAAAAAATCAAGATACAGGTTATTATACAGGCATATTAAAGGTTAAACTAAAATGAGATTTTTTGCAGATAAAATGGAAGAGCTTGATAACTTTTTTTCAGCTAAAAATGTTAGTGAAAGTTATATGATAATTGTTGGGGTAGCTGGTACAATAGCATTTGTTGCTTATATGGTTTTTCTACCATACTCACAAGAGGAATATAATGTGAGTGATGAAAATAAAAAAACTATCAAAAAGAATATCAACAAACAAAAAGAGTATTTAGACTCTATCTCTTCTGCTGATGGTGATCAAGATTACAAAGTAAAACAGCAAAATAGAGAGATAGCAAGTAGTAATAGTGAGATTAGTAACTTAAAAGCAAAAATTAAGTTTGTAAATATAAATTTAGAGCAGTTATCGGATATGTTATTTAACAAACGGAGTTGGTCTAAATTTATAGATTCAATAAGTTCAAAGGCTTATGAAAATGATGTCATAATTAGAGATATTTCAAATGAATATGTGGATAATAATGGTAGTTTTGGTCATGTATTAAAAGTTGGTGTTGGTTGTAAGGGGGATTATAATAGTATAGTTAGATTTGTTAATCAATTAGAACAAAATGTACTGGTAACAGATGTTTATAGCTCTCATATATATTCTGATACTGATTCGGCTGATGCATTGGCTGATATTAATATATCTGTATGGGGGATTAATCATTAATGAAAAGATTTATAAAGAGATTATTAATTATTGGCTTTTTTTTATCAGGTTTATTGATAGCAAATGGCGTATCTGTAGAGGATATTAAGATGATGGTAAATAGGATTAGAGCACCTAGAGTTGGTGTTGATATGAAACAACTATCTTATACTGAAAATCCATTTATTACAGTTACAAAAGATGCAAATAAAACAACTACAGTTATTTTTAAGCCTAAAAGAGTTGAGGTAAATGTAGAACTTGATGGAGTATTAAGTAATAAAGCAAGTATTAATGGGAAATGGATGAAAATTGGAGATATGGTGGGTGATTATAATATCACTCACATAGGGAGTAAAGGTATTATATTAACAAGAGATAATAATGATACAAAGAAACTTTTTATTTATAAAAAGAAAAATCATATAAAATTCCAAGGAGAATAGATATGCATATAATAAAAATATTGAGGAGTAAGGTTTTTATCGCATTGGCTGTAACAATGATGATACCGAGTATCTCAAATGCTACAGAGTGTAATACAAAATTATTTACAGCAACGATGGATAGTAAACTTACAATTGCTGATGCTATAGAGAATTTAGCAGATTCATGTGGATTAACAATCATTGTAAAAGATGATGCAGCTAAAAAAAGATTAAACAAACGATTATATTATGTAAAATTAAATAACTCTACACTGAATGGTTTTTTAGATACAATACTTTCTGAAAATGATTTGATATATACTCTTAGAGGGAATAAATTAACAATATCATATCTAACCACAAAAACATTTAGAATACATTATATTGCAGGAAAAAGAACAGGTACAAGTAAAGCAAATGTAACAATTGCATCTAATGGTGGAGATTCTTCTGGTGGTGAATCTGGAGGCTCTGCTGGAAATAGTGGTTCAGAAACTGGTATATCTATTGATAGTGAAGATAGTTTTGATTTTTGGGATAGAATAGAAAAAGAGATTCAAAGAGTTCTGATTGGTGCTGGAGATGGAAGTACTCACTATATCAAAAATAGTGATGAAAAATGGACTGGACCTGATGGTAAAGAGTGGGAATATAATCCTGTTGCTCCAATTGTAAATCCAACAGCAGGGATGATTACTGTAACAGGAACAGTTAGACAGATTCAAAGAGTTTCTCAATATATCAAAACTTTAACTAAACAGATTAAATCGCAAGTACTTATAGATGTAAGAATTCTTAGCGTAGAGTTTGATAATAGTAAAACAACTGGTGTTGATTGGAATCAAATATATGGACTTCAAAACTTTAGTTTAAGTTCTTCAATCTTAACAACTGACCGTATAACACCATACCCTTTAACCGATGGTGGTGGAGATTTTCCTATGACTCTTGATGCCACTTCACCTGAAGATGGGGCTGATACATCATCAAGAGGAGCTATTTTTGAGGCTGGTGCATCTGCAAAAATTACAGATTTAGTTAGATTTTTGGGAACGCAAGGAGATGTTAAATCCATATCAAGTCCACGAGTTTTAACACTTAATAATCAACCAGCTCTTATTAGTGTAGGAAAAGAACTATTTTATAAGATAAAATCAAGTTCAACAGCATCATCTGGTGGTGGAGCAACTGCAGCAGAGGGTGAAGTTGTTAGTTCTGTTTTTGCAGGGATACTTTTAGATATTACACCTGAAATATCTTCTAATGGGATGATAACTCTTAAGATTAATCCATCAATTACAGATACAGCCTCAAGTGTATCTTCTGATGCAGGAGTTATTAGAACTATCCCACCAGATTTAATAAGAAGACAGATAGCATCTGTAATTACAGTAAAAGATGGTCACCATGCAGTATTAGGTGGTTTAATATCTACAAAAAATGGTTTTAGAGTTAGTAAAGTTCCACTTTTAGGGGATTTACCTTTATTAGAATATATGTTTAAAAGAGAAGAAAAAATAGAGAAGGTTGAAGAGTTGGTAATTATAATAACTCCACATATCATCAAAAGTTCAAGAGATATATCTCTTAAAGATTTAGGGTATAAAAAACTTAGATATGAGTAGATATAATAAGGCAAAGAATATATTTATTGACTCAATAGATATTGATGAATATATAGAGTTAGAGTCTGCTGAATATTCATATAATTTAATATATGATAGTGTAAGTAGACCTCTTAAGATGATTCTACTTTTTGGAAGACCAGGAACTGGTAAAAGTATTTTATTAAATCGTATATATCAAAATCTTAAATATCAAAAAGAGATACACTATTTTGATGCACCTTCTCTTGATCAAAGAGAGTTTTTTAGAAAGTTTTTTAAAGTTGTAACTCTTAAAGATCTTCCCAAAAATACAGAGGTAAATTTTACCACTTTAATAGATTATTGTAAAAGTATTCAAGGAAAAAGAGAGGTTATAATCTTATTAGATGAGGCACAAATGTATGATTCTAATATGCTTGAAAAGATACGAGTTCTCTCTGATACTAGAGCAATAAAATTTGTTATCTCTATGCATAAAACAGATAATGAAGAGTTGATAGCAAAAGAGCATTTTAAAACAAGAATCTGGGAGACTATAGAGCTTGTAAATGTTAGTAAAGATGAGCTTAAAAGATATATTCATAAAAAATTATTAAAACATAATCTATTTGATATTGCTGATACTATCAAAAGTAAACATATTAATCTTATATATAATCTTACAAAAGGTAACTTTAGAGAGTGTAATAAGATGATGTTTAAAACATTTGAAATATATGAGTATTATGATTTAGATGAAAAGTATAAAATTAATTGTAAAAAGTTTTCAAAAAAGTTTATTGAGATGGCTGCAATAAGACTAGGATATATAAAATGAATAGTATGAAAGAGCTAGAAAAAAAATGGTTTAGATATAAATTAAAACAGTCTATACCATGGTTTATATTGATGTTTTA
>CAYWFW010000096.1:0-2894 GCA_964457735.1 uncultured Sulfurovum sp.
TTTTTAATCAAAAAATCTTTTTTTGTAGGACTTCCATCGATAGATTTAAAGTATTGTGTTAATTCAAAAGCTTTACATAGATTATTTAATTCAAAATGTTCTGCTCCTGAAACTATATGAAAATTATAATTTTTATAATTCTTTTGTATAAAATTAATTGTTTCTTTGATTAGATTATTTTTATCATTTAATTTATTTTCTATAATCTTTGCAAATTTATTAGCAAGAGCTATAACCTCATCTTCTGTTATCTCTCTACCTAAGATATTATTATAAAAATATCGAATTTTATCAAATCTTGATACTCCACCATTAGCATAATGATACTCTTCTATCTCTTTTGTATATTTACTATCATAGTTTTGAAATAATTCAACAAATCCATCACCCTTTATCTTCATGCTATCAAATATAACACCATCAAAATCCCATAAAATAGTCTTAATCATCTATTACTCCAAAAACTGTACAAGGTAAACCATCACAAGAGGCAATTCTTAAAGGTGAAACTATAACTTCTTTTAATTTAGTATTTTTAGTTATTTTTCTTAAATCCATATCTTCAAGCAATAATATAGGATTATTTGGTTCTAAAAAAGCTTTATGTGCTTCTCGCCCCAATATTCTATTTTGCCAAGATGAAACAGATATGCTATCAAATCCAAAAATTTTTATATTTGTAAAATATTCTCTTAGATAATTAGCAATATCTAAATGAAATCCATAGTTTTTTTTCCAAAACTCTTGAGTCTCTCTTCTATGGCATATTCCTGTTTTAACTATTAGTAATTGAGAATTGAGAGTTGAGAATTGAGAATTATTTTTAATTTTCTCTAATTCCATAATTAATTCATCTCTAATTATCAATTCTTCATTTTCAATTCTCAATTCAATAAAAAGTATTTCATCTTGTTGAAAAACCCAAAAATCAGCATCAAAATCCTCTATAGTCTGACCATTCTCATAAAAATGATAAGGCATATCTATATGTGTGCCTATATGCACTGTTGTAGATATAGTAGTATCGTTTGCTACATCACCTTTTGATATATCACTCTTTTTAATCTGTTCAAATCTATTTCTATTAGCATAAGTTGGTGTTTTACTATCCAAAATATAAGATAAATATACTCTTTTAAGATTCTCAATTCTCAATTCTCTAGTCTCCATTATAAATCTCTTTATGTATCTCTTGAATACACTCTAATAAACCTTGTCCTAAATCAATATAAGGATTAGCAACTAATTTTTTAGCAACTGTGGGATGAAAAGAGTAAGGTGTTATCTTGTAATGTCCAAAATTATCATCTTGAATCTGCTCTATATTTAATCTATTTTGCATAATCTCTTTTATCATGGTCAATAACTCTATTCTCTTAAGCTTTTCAATTCCTGTTAAAATTATATGCTCATTCTCATATTGAGCATCTTCTATAACATCAACAGATAATTTAGCAGCATCAGCAGCATGTATATACTCTCGTATATCTTGCCCATCTCCTTTATACTTTAATCTTCCACTAACTATTGCATCTTTCAATAAATTATAGATATAGTTATTATGGCTAGGTCTCTCTCCATACAAAGAACCATATCGTATAATTGTATATTTTAATCCATATCTCTTATAATACTCATCTGTAAGTTTTTCAGATGTCTGTTTTGTTATACCATAAAAAGAACCCTCTTCACTCAAAGCATAAGCACTACTTGCATACACAAATCTCTCAATTTGTCCTACTTGATTACAAGCTTCTAAGATATTCAAGTTTCCCATAACATTAATATTCATTGCCTCTAGTGGTCGATGGATAGCATCATCTAAATCAGCAATAGCTGCAAAATTATAAACAATATTTACATCTTTTAAAACTTTTAAAATACTATCTATATTTAAAATATCTACTTTTATAAACTCTTGATTCTCTTTTAAATAAGTTGATGGTGCTATATCTGCGATAACTACACTATATTTTCGTCTTGATAACTCATCTGCTATATACGAACCTAAAAAACCACTACCACCAAATATTACTACTTTTTTCATCTTTTATAAAACTCCACCAAGTGTTTAATCGCACTTCTTCCCATAGCCTCAATTGCCTCTCTTGCATTTCCTCCAATATGTGGAGTGCATATAAGATTTGGTAAATTTATAAACTCTCTATCTGTTGGTGGCTCTTCTATATAAGCATCAATCCCAGCACCTGCAATAATACTGTTTTGAAGAGCATACTTTAAATCCTCTTCATTGATTATTCCACCTCTTGCTGTATTTAAGATATAAGCACTCTTTTTCATACTTTTTAAAATCTCTAAATCTACCATATTATCTGTAGTCTTATTATGAGGAGTATGGATAGTTACTATATCAGACTCTATATATAGCTCCTCTTTGGTAACTTCTATTAGACCCTCTTGTCTGTAATACTCATCTTGATTGATTATATCATTTACCAAAATCTTACACCCAAAAGGTTTTAGTAGTCTTACTAACTCTTTACCGATAAATCCAACTCCTATAATACCTACTGTTTTACCACTAAGTTGAAATCCACCTGATTTATTCCAAACTCCATTTTTTAGCTCATTTGAGGTCATAAAAAGATTTCGGCTAAACATCAGCATAAAACCTAATGCCATCTCGGCAA
Organism: uncultured Sulfurovum sp.; assembly: GCA_964457735.1. Lineage (GTDB taxonomy): Bacteria > Campylobacterota > Campylobacteria > Campylobacterales > Sulfurovaceae > FS08-3. The sequence goes on from CAYWFW010000096.1 coordinate 2,652, forward strand.
CGGATAGACGATTGACTCCACCCCTCCAACCTATGGCTATATCTCGCTCTTTACACGCATCTAAATCTATATTATTAAGCCCCACACCATATTTTGATATAAATTTTAGATTTGGAGAGTTATCAAGAACCTTTTGATTAATAGGTTCAAGCCCAACTATAACCCCATCTGCATCTTTTATATATTCTATAAGCTCATCTTGGTGAAATCTCTTTCCCTCTAAATTTAGTTTCGCATTTGGAA
>CAYWFW010000097.1:0-4230 GCA_964457735.1 uncultured Sulfurovum sp.
TACTAAGTAAAAATGCAGTAATTCCCCAACCTAAAAATGATGCAGGAAATAAAAATAAAAATTCAACAAAACTACCTTTGCCATCAACCCAAACCATTAAAGTGGTAATATCACCAAATGGACTCCACGCACCACCAGCATTTGCAGCAACCACAATATTAATCGCAGATGGTACAACAAACTTTAGATTATCTTTATCAATTGTAATAAGAACAGTTGAGAGGATAAGGGCAGTAGTAAGATTATCAGCTACAGGAGAGATAAAAAATGCCAAAAATCCAGTTATCCAAAAAAGTTTTTTATAATTATACCCTTTTGATACAAGATTATATCTAAGAGCCGAAAACACATTTCTATCTATCATAGCCTCAATATATGTCATAGCTACAAATAAGAAGAAGAAAATCCCTGCAATCTCTACAATTAAAAGATTTATCTCGTGATGTAAATGATTGCCATCTAGCCCATTTATCGCATAATATAGCCCTATCAACATAAATATAAATGTCCCAGCAAAGAGTGCAGGTTTGGCTTTATTGATTCTATATTTATCCTCTGTAGCGATAAAATAGTATGCTATTATAAAGACTGCTAAGGCCGCAAAGCCTACCCAAGTGGTTGTTAAATTAATTTCGTGCATCTGTTAATTTCCTTTAATTAGTTTTAATTCTAAATAGTTTGCTATATTAACATAATCATTATCAAACTTTACCATTTTATACTTTTTAGAATTGATATACCAAAGTGATGTTACATATTTAATAATGATACAACTAAGTACTAATAAAGTTTATTTTAAATAAAATAAAATATTATATATTTAAGGTAAGGACAAATAATGAAAATAGAAAAATTATTTATGGGATTAATGATACTCTCTTCTGTATCATATTCAACCCAATCTCTTATAGAAAAGGCAAAAGATAATAATCTTCTTGCTATTCCAGAGAATAAAACAGAGTTATACAAAATTATAGATCCAAAGGGATTATTGACTCCAGAAAAGGTTCTACTTGGGAAAAAATTGTTTTTTGAGCCAAGGTTATCAAAAGCATCTGATATTAGTTGTGCCTCTTGTCATGATTTACAAACAGGTGGAGATGATAATATTCCTGTAGCTATTGGACATAAAGGTGGTAGAAATCCTTTTCATTTGAACTCTCCAACTGTCTTTAATGCTGTTTTTTTTGATAGACAATTTTGGGATGGAAGAAGTCCTGATTTGGAAGATCAGGCTAAAGGTCCTATTCAAGCTGGTGTGGAGATGGCGGCAACTCCTGCTCTTGTTGAAAAGAGAGTAAATGCGATTGCTGAATATGTTAGTGAATTCAAAAAAGTTTATGGCAAAGATGTTAAAATAGACTTTAATTTAATTACATCCACAATTGGAGCTTTTGAGAGAACTTTGGTAACACCATCAAAATTTGATGATTTTTTAAATGGTAAGAAAGATGCTTTAAGCAAAGCAGAAAAAGATGGTTTAAATACATTTATTAATAAAGGGTGTACTAGTTGTCATAAAGGTATTGGGATTGGTGGTTCTATGCAACCTTTTGATGTTGCTGCTGAGTTTAAATTTTCTAATGTTGGTGGATTTAAAGGTGGTAAAGGTGGTTTGATTAAAGTTGGAACACTAAGAAATATAACTCAAACTTCTCCATATTTTCATAACGGAACATTTAAAAAATTAAAAAATGTTATTAAAGAGATGGCGAGAATTCAACTTGGAATTAAGATAACGCAAGAGGAGATAGACAGTATTTATCTTTTTTTAAAAACATTAGATGGTAGAAAGTCTAATATAGATAAACCAACTCTTCCAAAAGATAAATCAAAAAAATAAAAAGGGGTAAAGATGAAAAAATTTATAAAACAGAGCGTTAGCACACTATTTATTTTAATATTATTAAACTCATTATTATTCTCTTTAGAGATAAAAAGTTCAATAGATGCTATTAAAATTGCAGGGGAACAAAGAATGCTTTCTCAAAAAGTGTTAAAAGAATATGCTATGATTGGGATGAATAATACATTCGGTAATCCAAAAAAGGAGATACATAATTCTATTAAAAAATTTGAAAATGAATCTAAAGCACTTATTATATTTACAACAGATAAAAGGATAAAAAAAGAGTTACATAACTCTCAAAAACTATGGAATATAGTTAAAAAAACTATCACAAAAACGGCAACCAAAGATAATGCTATTAAACTACAAAATCATCTTGAGGAGCTTTTAGTTGTAAATAATAATATTGCAGAACTTTTAATCAAAAAAAGTAATAATAAGATTGGTAAAATTATTAATTTAGCACAAAAACAAAGAATGCTTTCTCAAAGAATGGCATCTCTTTATATGTTAAAAGTTTGGGGAGTAGATGATAAGAGATTTGATACAAAGATGAATGATTCTATGAAACTATTTAAAACCTCTTTAGAAGAACTAGAAAAATATGATAAAAATAATAAGGATGTAAAAACTCTTTTAGCAAAGGTTAAAAAATCATTTATATTTTTTGAGATGATGAGTAAATCTAAATCTAAGTTTATACCATCACTTATATATAAAAAATCAATTGAGATTCTTAAAGATATGAATAAAATAGTAACTCACTATAAAAAATTAGATATTAAGTAAAGGATATAATAATGAAAAAAACGGTAACAGCAGGTTTAAAAACAGTACTATTTTTAACTCTTATACTTTCGGTAAGTTGGGCAAAAGAGGATGTAAAACCAAATAATTCAAAACAATATAATAAAATTGAGATTATTGAGATGGCATCAAAGCAAAGAATGCTATCTCAAACTATAGCAAAAGATTACTTTTATATAGGAAAGAATATTGGAATAAGTAAAGCAAAAAGACAGATGGCAAAATCTTTAAAAGAGTTTGCAAATACACAACAAAAGTTATCTTCTTCTATTGAAGATGAAGAGATTAAAAATCTTTTGGCATTTGTTGAGATGAGTAATGAAGATTTTATGAAAACTCTTAAAAATAAATTTAATCTTGATGATGCTCAATTGGTTCTTGACTTTAGTGAAACTTTACTAGAGGGAAATCAATATATAATAGAGTCTATTAAGGAATCTATTGATAAAAAAGAGCAGGTAAGCAAAGAAAAATCTATTTTAATTGAAAGAGCAACAAATCAAAGAGTATTGGCTCAAAGAATTGCAAAATATTATATATCTTATCAATCAGGAATTAAAGATAAAAATACAATTCACCAAATGCAAACAGCAGTAAAAGAGTTTAATAAAGTTCATAAAATGTTGATAAGTAATAAAATAAATACAGATTTAATTAATAAGAAACTTCATCAGATAGATAGATTATGGAGAATTGTATATAAGTTTTATCTTAATATTGAAAAAGGAAGATTACCTTATATTGTATTTGTAACGACTAATGATATTACCAAAAAAATGAGTGATGTTACTCAGATGTATTTAGATTTAAATAAGCAATAATATGAAAAAGATATTCTCTATTTATTTTTTAATTTTATCTCTAACCTCTATAAGTTATGCATCTACAAGAGGGGATGCCAAAATTATTGAAACATCAGAAAACATTAGGTATCTTAGTCAAAAAATTGTTAAAAATTATCTATACTTATATTGGCATCCAAAAAAACTAGAAATAAAAAAAGAGATTAGAAAAGAATTGATTCAACTTGGAAATAATTTTGATAATATATCTGCTATTGTTAAGGATGAAGATACAAAAGGTATTATTGAATTTCTACACTATACAAAAGAGCAGATTTTGGAGATACTCCAAACTATACCAAATAAAGAAGATGTTTTATTGATGTTGGATTATAGTGAGATTATTCTTGAGGGTACTGATACTATTGCTAATATATATAAGTATGATTTTGTGGATGAAGAGAAGATGATTATGACAACTAAAAGTATTGAATACCTGCTTGAGAGAACTATTAAATATTATATGGCATTTAAGATGGATTTTAATAAAGAGATGAATAAAGAGTCTATGTATCTAACAATCAACTCTCTTGAAGAGAAGTTTGAAAAAATAGAGTTATATAACTATCCAGATGCACAAAAAGAGAAACAAACAAATATAATGAATTTATGGAAAATAAATAGAATGTTTATTAATAAAGGGAATAAGATATTTATCCCGAATTTATTGATTCCATCTATTAGTAATTTAGAGTATGCCGTCAAAGATATATCTTTGTATCATATAAAAAA
>CAYWFW010000098.1:0-4830 GCA_964457735.1 uncultured Sulfurovum sp.
ATTTTCAAGTAATAATTTGGAGCTAATAGCTATAGAAGAGAAGTTATTTTCTTTATCTAATGATTTAAGGTTATCTAATTTTGATATTATTTCAATAAATACATATTATGGAGATAAAGTACATAAGAGTGTTTTTTCAAGAAATGCTACAAAAGTTTTTATTGCTGATGATAATAAGATTAATATTATGCTTCTTCAATCAATTTTAGAAAAAGAGTATTGTGATATATCGTATGCTCTTGATGGTCAAAAAGCATTGGATGAATTAAAAAGAAGTTTAAGAGATAAAAAACCTTATGATATTATATTTTTAGATAAACATATGCCTAATATATCGGGTACAGATGTATTAAAAGAGTATAAAAGATTAGAACAAAAAAGCTCAGGAGATAAAATTTTTTCCATCTCAATAACAGGTGATCCGTTAATAGATGAAGAGGAAAAAAACTTATATGATTTACTTATATCTAAACCTTTTAATAAATCTGAAATTAGAGATGCATTTGCTAGAGGAAAATAATTAATTTATAACCATTTAAATAGTATAATATAACTATCTAAAATTTTTATATAAGGTATAAATATGCTATCTAAACGCATGGAAACATTATCACCATCTCTTACTATTGCTATAAGCACATTAGCTAGAGAACTCAAAGCAGAGGGCAAAAATATATTGAGTTTTTCAGCAGGAGAACCCGATTTTGACACTCCTATATGGATTAAAAACGAAGCAAAAACAGCTCTTGATAGAGGGCTAACTAAATATACTACAGTTGCTGGAACACCAGAGTTGCTTCAAGCCATTAGTCAAAAGTTAAAGAACGAGAATAATCTTGATTATAAACCTTCTCAAATTATAGCAAGTAATGGTGCTAAGCACTCTTTATTTAATCTTTTTCAAGCTTTAATTGATGATGGCGATGAGGTAATTATACCAGCTCCATATTGGGTTACTTATCCAGAACTTGTTAAATATAGTGGTGGAACTCCTGTTTTTATCCAAACAGATGATATTCGTAAATTTAAAATTACTCCAGCACAGTTATATAATGCAATCACACCTAAAACAAAGATGTTAATTCTTACAACACCATCAAATCCAACAGGAAGTGTATACTCTAAAGAGGAATTAGAAGAGTTAGCAAAAGTGTTAGAAGATACAAATATTATTGTAGCAAGTGATGAGATGTACGAAAAACTTGTTTATGAAACAGAGTTTATATCTGTTGCAAGTATAAATAAGGATATGTTTTTAAGAACTGTTACTATTAACGGATTAAGTAAATCAGCTGCGATGACAGGATGGAGATTTGGTTATCTTGCATCGCCAAATGAAGAGTTAATATCTGCAATTAATAAACTTCAAAGTCAAAGTACTTCTAATATAAATTCAATTACACAATTTGCAGCTATCCCTGCTTTAAAAGGTGAGATTAATAGAGATATTGAACGTATGAGAAGAGCTTTTGAATCAAGAGCATTAGAAGCAGTTGAGCTATTTAATAAAATCCCTGGTATGAGTGTTATCGCTCCTCAAGGTGCTTTTTATCTTTTTGTAAATATTAAAGATATTACAGATGATTCTATGGACTTTTGTAAAAGATTGTTAGAAGAAACAGGTGTCGCCGTGGTTCCTGGTATCGGATTTGGTTCAGAAGGATACTTTAGATTCTCGTTTGCAGCAGATATTGCTATGATTAGAGATGGTATCAGACGAATTGAAAAATTTGTAAGATATGGGCTAGATAGATAATTTCAAAGGAACTATTATGGAAATACAGATGTTTAAAAAGATACAAAAAGAGGCAATGAAAGGTAGTAGAATAGAGTTTCTTAGACTTGGATTTGCATTATTTTTTATGGTTGCCGTTTTAAGTTATAGTTTTCTTAGTACTGGAGGGATACCAAACAATATGTTCTTAGCAATTGCTGCCTTATTTGGTGCATATATGGCTATGAATATTGGTGCAAATGATGTTGCAAATAATGTTGGTCCTGCTGTTGGCTCAAAAGCTCTTACGATGGGTGGAGCAATTGTTATTGCTGCTATTTTTGAGGCTAGTGGAGCTTTGATTGCTGGTGGAGAGGTTGTTAATACTATCAAAAAAGGTATTATAGATATTGATGCTTTTGGTGGAAATGCAGATTCTTTTATTTGGGCAATGATGGCTGCTCTTCTTTCGGCAGCACTATGGCTTAATTTTGCAACAATGGCAAAAGCACCTGTTTCAACTACTCACTCAAAAGTTGGTGGTGTAATGGGGGCTGGTATTGCTGCTGCTGGATTTAGTATTGTTGCATGGGGAACTATGGCAAAAATTGCTGCTTCTTGGATAATATCTCCTGTATTAGGTGGTATCATTGCTGCTGGATTTTTATTTGCCATAAAAAAGACAATAGTTTTTAAAGAAAACAAAGTTGAAGCAGCAGTAAAATGGGTACCTGTTTTTGTTACGATTATGTCGTGGGCATTTGTTACATATCTTACTTTAAAAGGTTTAAAAAAGATTTGGCCATCAATTGTTGATATTTTAATATTTCTTCCAGATACAAAAAAACCATCATTTCTTGTTGCAGCTATCTTTGGATTAATTGTAGCTGGAATTGTTTATATGGTTTTAAAATCAACTATTGTAAAAAAAGCAATTAATTTAGAAAATAGTAGAACAGGGATAAATATGCTATTTACTGTTCCTTTAATTTTTGCCGCAGCTCTTTTAAGTTTTGCTCATGGTGCTAATGATGTAGCAAATGCTATTGGACCATTAGCTGCTATTAATGATGCTGTAATGACTGGTGGAATATCGTCAAAAGCTGAGATTCCTCTGTGGGTAATGGCTGTTGGTGCAATTGGTATTGCAATTGGTCTTGCTCTTTATGGACCACGACTTATCAAAACAGTTGGGTCAGAGATAACAGAACTTGACCAAATGAGAGCCTTTAGCGTGGCAATGGCTGCATCAATTACTGTAATCATCGCTTCTCAACTAGGGCTTCCTGTAAGTTCTACTCATATTGCTGTTGGTGGTATATTTGGTGTTGGATTTTTACGTGAATATCTTGAGACAAGAAATATAAATGATGATATAGCTACAGAAAGAGAGGTTATAGTTGATGAGAAAAAACAGTTAAAAGCACTAAATAGTGAATTAAAAACTCTTGAAGCAAAAGATAATAAACAAAAAAATGATTATGAAAGAGTTGTGGCTTTATATAAGATGATAGATGAAGAGGAAGATAAAATAAAAGAAGCAAAAAAACATCTAAAAAATGTTGAAAAAGTTAAATATGTTAAAAGAGATGCGGTGAAAAAAATAATCGCTGCGTGGCTTATAACTGTTCCTGCTGCTGCTGTTTTATCTGCTGGTATATACTTTATGATTAAAGGTATAGTTCTTTAATGTTAAGAAAAATATTATTACCTACAATTTTTATCCTTTTAGCTTATGGCTTTTGGATAAGTCCAGATTTTAAAGAGATAGCAGCTGGTATATCTATTTTCTTATTTGGTATGTTATCACTTGAAGAGGGTTTTAAAGCTTTCTCTGGTGGTACATTAGAAAAAATTTTACAAAAATCTACAGATAAACTATATAAGAGTGTAGGTTTTGGTATACTTACCACTACAATAATGCAGTCAAGCTCTTTGGTTTCAGTTTTAACTATCTCATTTTTGGGAGCTGGTTTAATTGGTCTAGCAGAAGGTATAGGTATAGTATTTGGAGCAAATATCGGTACAACAACAGGAGCTTGGTTGGTTGCTGGTTTTGGACTAAAAGTAAAGATTTCTTCTTATGCTATGCCTATGCTTGTCTTTGGTGTGATACTTATATTTCAAAAAGTAAAATCTTTAAAAGGTATTGGTTATATACTTGCAGGTCTTGGATTTCTATTTTTGGGTATCCATTATATGAAAGATGGATTTGAAGCATTTAAAAGTACTATTGATTTAGCAACTTATGGTGGAACTGGACTTAAATATCTATTTATCTTTACAGGTATTGGTGTATTTGCTACTGTTATTATGCAATCATCTCATGCAACACTTGTACTTATAATTACAGCACTCTCAGTTGGTCAAATATCTTATGAAAACGCTTTAGCTCTTGCAATTGGGGCAAATGTAGGTACAACTATTACTGCTATTATTGGGGCTATGAGTTCAAATATAGTGGGTAAAAGACTAGCTGGGGCTCATCTTATTTTTAATATAACAACAGGGCTTATAGCTATAATCTTTATGAACCAACTTATCTATTTTGTTGATATTGTTAGTAACATAGTTGGAATATCCTCAGATGATTGGACATTAAAACTTGCAGTTTTTCATACTATCTTTAATATAATTGGTGTTGTGGTAATGGTACCTTTTATCAATAAACTTGTAGTTTTTCTTGAATCTACTTTAAAAGATGGAAAATCAGCAGAAAATAAGAGTACTGATAGTGCCAAATATCTTAATGATTCAGTATTAGAACTTCCTGAAACTGCTATGGTAGTACTTATTAAGGAGACAAAACATTTATATGAAAATGCTTTTGAAATTATTACACATGGTTTAAATTTAAAACGAACCAATATAGTTTCATCTATGGATTTAGATGAGGTGATTAATAATATATATAGTCAAGATAATATAGATATTGATGATTTTTATAACCGTAATATAAAAGGTATATATGGGGAAATTATAGATTTTTCTACAAAAGCACAATCAGATATGTCACCACAAGATATAGAAATTTTATATCAATTAAAACTTGCCAATAGAGATATTGTTGAAGCTATAAAAGATACTAAACATCTACAAAAGAATTTAGTAAAATA
>CAYWFW010000099.1:0-2712 GCA_964457735.1 uncultured Sulfurovum sp.
GAGTGTGGAGCAGTAACTGAAAGAAAAATGTCAGCTCAAGTGATGGATACTATGGATATAGAAAAAGAGCGTGGTATCACAATCAAAGCTCAAAGTGTAAGGCTTGATTATATAAAAGATGGTGAGCCTTATATATTAAACTTAATTGACACCCCTGGGCATGTAGATTTTTCTTATGAGGTTAGTCGCTCATTAGCTTCAAGTGATGGGGCTTTATTAATAGTTGATGCAGCACAAGGTGTTGAGGCTCAAACAATTGCAAATGTATATATTGCTATTGAAAATGATTTAGAACTTTTACCTGTAGTTAATAAAATAGATTTACCATCAGCAGAACCTGATAGAGTTTTGATGGAGGTTGAAAATGCAATTGGACTTGATTGTACAGAGCATAACTTGGTTTCGGCAAAAACTGGGCTGGGTGTAAAAGAGCTTATTGATACTATTGTAGATAAAATTCCTGCACCTGATGGAGATGCAAATAAGCCTACAAAAGCCCTGATTTATGATAGTTGGTTTGACCAATATCTAGGTGCTTTGGCTCTTGTAAGAGTGTTTGATGGAAGTATCAAAAAAGGCGAGATGGCTCATGTCAAAGGTACAAAAGATGACCATCAAGTATTAGATTTAATGTATCCAAACCCTATTGCACCAATTAAAACAGATGAGATTAAAACTGGTGAAATTGGTATTGTTGTAATGGGGCTAAAAACAGTTGATGCAATTCAGGTTGGAGATACTCTAACTATGACCAAAAATCCAACTGATGAGATAATTGATGGTTTTGAACCTGCTAAATCTTTTGTATTTGCAGGGCTTTATCCAATTGAAACTGATAAATTTGAAGAGCTAAGAGATGCTCTTAATAAGCTTAAGCTAAATGATAGTTCAATTAGTTTTGAGCCAGAGAGTTCACTTGCTTTAGGTTCAGGATTTAGAACTGGATTTTTGGGAATGCTACATATGGAAGTTATCAAAGAGAGATTAGAACGGGAGTTTAATCTTGATTTGATTGCTACTGCACCAACTGTTGTTTATAGAGTTCAAAAGACAAATGGCGATGAGATTGTAATTCAAAATCCAAGTGATTTGCCAGAACCTCAAAATATTGATTTTATTTTAGAACCATATATAAAAGCGACCATTCTTACTCCTCAAGAGTTTGTTGGAAATATTATAAAACTTCTTAATGACCGTCGTGGAGTTCAGATAAAAATGGATTATCTAAATGAGACAAGAGTTTTATTAGAGTATGATATTCCAATGAATGAGATTGTGATGGATTTTTATGATAAACTCAAAAGTATAACAAAAGGTTATGCAAGTTTTGATTATGAAGCTATCGGTTTTAGAGAGGGTGCATTGGTCAAACTTGATATTAAAGTAGCTGGTGAAGTTGTTGATGCTCTTTCAATTATCGTTCCAGAAACAAAATCAAGAACTAGAGGTTTAGCATTTGTAAAATCTCTAAAAGAGTTGATACCAAGACAACTTTTTGAAGTAGCAATTCAAGCAAGTATTGGAAACAATGTAATTGCAAGAAGTAATGTAAAATCTATGGGTAAAAATGTAACGGCAAAATGTTATGGTGGAGATATTACGCGTAAAAGAAAACTATTAGAGAAACAAAAAGCTGGTAAAAAACGGATGAAATCAATTGGTAGCGTCCAAGTACCACAAGAGGCATTTATGGCTGTATTAAATATAGAGAGTTAAGATGGGTTGGTCAATTCATCTACACCTAATCGCAGCTATTTCGTGGATAGGTGGCTCTGTATTTATGTTTGTTTTAGGAGTATCTTTAAGAGATAAAAACGACCAAAAAGAGGTATATCCACGAGTTGGACCAATCTTTGGATATTTTGAGATAGTATCACTTTTCCTTTTGGTATCAACTGGAATTTATATGATTGTAAATAATGGACTTATTACAATTTTATTTGATGATGCGATAAATACAAAAGTGATAGAATCTCTTCGTATAAAATTAATGTTAGTAGCTACAATAATTATAGTTACAATAGTTCATACCTATATTGCATTTAAAACAAATAATATAGAACGAACACCAATACAACATATGATTTCAAGAGGTGCATCAATGGCTATTTTTTTAATTAATCTTTTTGTAATGCACTATGCGATTGTAATACGAGATATATTATAGGTTTGGATATATTTGAATAATTCAGTAGATTTCTTTCAAAACTCATCAACTTTATCCTTGCCAAAAGCTGGAGCTAAAGCACCAGTTCCAGATTTAGAAAAAATTCTAGTAGAGTTTACATATATTAATCAAAAAGATAAAGAGTTAGTTGAGCTTTTTTTAACTTCTTGCGATAAAAAAAGATATATTTTAGGGATAAATAAGTTTACAAAATCTGTTTTAAAGCATATTAAAGTTGATGGAATAATTGATGATTTTACAAGAGTTCAAAAATCAAGAAAAAAAGAGATTTTACAGATAGAAGATGTACCAAAAGGCTCTTTAATTCTCTGGACATCTACAGGAAGTCCACTAGATGTTAAAAATAAGCTTGATAAGTTAGGATTTGATAATTTTAGCTATTTAGCACTGCAAAGATATTCATCTTTAGATTTACACAATCCACCTTTTATATCTGATTTTAAAGAAGATTTTTTAAATAATAAAAAACAATACCAAAAAACATATAATTTATTAGAGGATAAAAAATCAAAAGAGATATTTAA
>CAYWFW010000100.1:0-3433 GCA_964457735.1 uncultured Sulfurovum sp.
ATCTACTATTTTTAAAGAAAAGATGAAATATATGAAAAATATAATAAAAATTTGATAAAATACATAATATATTATATAAGATAAGGAAAGATATGAAATTAAAATATATTTTGGTCGCATTAATAGTATTATTTTTTACAAGTTGTACTCAAGAGACACAAAATAAGCTTAGTCGTTCATTACAAAACTGGACAGGAACAGCGGGGATACTTGAGGTATACGCAGGGGATAAATTGGTGAAAAGATTTATGAAAATAGATAAATTATCAACTGCTTATGGTACAGAGTCTGATCAATCAAGACCATATAGATATGGATATGGATTTAATGATAAAAATTTAAATCATACAATTGATGATGGTGAGAAAAAAGTATATTTTGAGTTTTCTGATTACTCTACTAGTTATGTATTTTACGAAGATAAATAGGAGGATTTAGTGAAAATAATTTCAACAAAAGAAGCACCACAGGCAATTGGACCATATTCACAAGCTATTGAAGTTCATGGTTTAGTTTATACTTCTGGTCAAATTGGTATGGATGAGAATGGAAAAATGGTAGCATTAGATGTAGAGAATCAAGCTCATCAAGTTATGAAAAATCTATTTTATATACTTGAAAAAGCAGGATGTCACTTTAACGATGTAATTAAATGTAATATTTTTTTAAAAGATATGGATGATTTTAATAAAGTTAATAAAATTTATGCACATTATTTTGCAACTCATAAACCTGCAAGAAGTACGGTAGAAGTTTCAAGATTGCCAAAAGATGCTTTAATTGAGATAGATTGTATAGCATTAACCAACACAGAGGTTCATTTTTAGTGGTTGATTATGCCTTATATCAAGATTTAAGTCTAGTTTAAAAACAGATTAAACATTTTTTAGATATAATGCAACACTTTTTTAAAATAATATAGATACAAAGGGTTTGCAAATGTACGCAATCATAAAATCAGATGGGCAACAGTTTAAAGTTCAAGAGGGTGATATTATCTGTTTCGATAAAATGAGCCTTGAGCCTAAAAGTGTAGTAGAATTTGAAGTTCTTGCTCTTGATAACGATGGTGATTTAACTATCGGTACTCCACTAGTTGAGGGTGCTGTTGTTAAAGGTGAGGTTATAAATGAAGGTAGAGATAAAAAAGTTATCATCTACAAAAAAAGAAGAAGAAAAGATTCTAAACTAAAAAGAGGTTTCAGAAGAGACTTTACAAGAGTTAGAATTACTTCAATAGCATAAGGAGAAGAGATGGCACATAAGAAAGGTCAAGGTTCTACACAGAATAATCGTGATTCAGCTGGTCGTCGATTAGGAGTTAAAAAATTTGGTGGGGAAGTAGTAATCCCTGGTAATATTATCATCAGACAAAGAGGTACAAAAGTACATCCTGGTAATGGTGTTGGTATAGGTAAAGATCATACAATCTTTGCATTAGTTGAAGGTGTTGTTAAATTTACTAACAAAACTTCAAGACAGAAAAAAGTATCAGTAGTACCTGCTGCTTAATTTTGTTATAACAAAAAATATACAAAAGAGGTGCTTTTGCACCCTTTGGTGGTAACTATTTAATTATGAAAATAATTACAATTAACTCAGGAAGTTCATCTATCAAATTTAAACTTTTTGATATGCCTACTCAAACAGAACTCTTATCATCTGTTATAGAAAAAATAGGTGAAGATATTAGCATTCTTACAACTAATATAAACAAAAAAAAATCTATTACAAAAATTAAATTGAATTCTTATAAAGATGCTTTCAAATTGATGGTTCTAACTCTAAATAAAAATAATATAAAACAAGATGATATATCCCAAGTGGTTCATAGAGTTGTTCATGGTGGAGAATTTTTTAATGGTGCTACTATTATAGATAAAAAAGTTATAGCTCAAATAAAACAATTAATACCTCTTGCTCCTCTTCATAATCCATCAAATTTATTGGGGATAAAAAAAGCTCAGAGTCTATATCCTAATGCGATACATATTGCAATATTTGATACTGCTTTTCATCAAACTTTACCAAATTATGCTTATAGATATGCTATATCAAATAAGTTTTATAAAAAAGATAGAATCAGAAGATATGGATTTCATGGAACTTCTCATCAGTATATACTATCAGAGATGTCAAAAATACTAAAGAAAAAAAAGCCAAATTTGATAACTCTTCATATTGGTAATGGAATTAGTGCAACAGCGATTAAAAAAGGTAAGAGTATTGATACAACTATGGGATTTACCCCTCTTGAAGGTTTAATTATGGGAACTCGTTGTGGTAGTATTGACCCATCAATTCCTATATTTTTAGCAAAAAATAAAAACTTGACTTTTGATGAAATAGATTTAATTTTAAATAAAGAGAGTGGTTTAAAAGGCTTAACTGATATTAGTGATATGCGTGATATTATCAGTTTATCAAAAAAAGGTAATATATATCATCTTGCTATTGAGATGTTTTGTTATGCTATAATAAAACAAATTGGTGCATATATTGCTACTCTTAATACAACAATTGATGCTATCGTTTTTACTGGAGGCATTGGCGAAAACTCCCCATTTATTAGAGAGAAAATTCTAAAAAATCTAAATCACCTAGGTATTAAAATTAAGAAGAATAAGAATATAAACCAAAAAACTTTTATAAATAAAAAATCTTCTAAAATTAAAATTGCAGTAATCCCAACAAATGAAGAGTTACAAATGGCAAGATTAGCTTTTTTTAATTACAGTAAGGATAATAATGTTTAATCATCCAAATATCATCACAATATTTATATTAAATCTTATTATCTCTATTTTTACTATCATTGCATTATATGTTTCAATTAAAATATCACTTTATTATGATAAAAATAGTACAACCCAGAGGCAATATAAATTAGATAAACTCTCATATCTTGGTTCAATTGTTATTAAATTTATACTTTATATCAAAATTCCAGCACTAATATTTTTTGTATATACACAAGATGTACTTTCAGATTTTATATCAGGAGCAATGTGTGGGGCTGGGGTGGTAACGGCTTCTCGTGTTGGTGCTTATCTATTGATGATTAAAATCATAAGTATATATCTTTTTGGTCTTTGGTTGCTTTTAGATAATATAGATAATAAAAGAGTTGATAGAAAATTTAGCCATCTTAAATTTATACTTTTTATACCTATTTCATTAATACTTTTTGCAGAAATTATTATGGAATTTTATCACTTTAATGCTCTTGATCCAAAACAGATTGTATCATGTTGTGGTAATTTATTTAATGCAACTCAAAAATCTTTTGTTGGTTCTCTTATAACAATATCTCCAACTAATGCCTTGCTTTTATTTTATTTAAATTTTATTGCTCTATTTTTAAGTTTTAAATATATTAAGTTATTTAGTATTTTAAATATCTCTTTTTTTATTATCTCTTTAATATCTTTGA
>CAYWFW010000101.1:0-6106 GCA_964457735.1 uncultured Sulfurovum sp.
ATCAAAAAGACTACAAAAATTAAAGTTAAAAAAATGATAAAATATATTTATCGTAACTCTAGCGTTGATTCTTTTGAAAATATTTTTACATCTTTGCAAGAGGATAGTGTCATTGATGAATTATCAAAACTTACTGATGATATTCAATCACAAACTATTACTGAAACTGGAGAGATTAAAGATGAACTTGATAATGAGTTGATTGATTTATCTGCTGTTGAAATTGCTAATGAGATACAAAAAACTAAAACTATTAAAACAGAAAAAATTATCTCTATCAAAAAAGAGAGTATTAACAATAAGCTTTTAGTAGAGAGTATTAAATCTAAAGTTAAGATTAAAATTAAGATAAAGATAAAATCAAAAACCAAACGATTAAGTAAAGTTGATAATATTCAAGTTATAAGTAGTAGAAGTGTGATAAAAAATATTAAGACAAGTGTAAAATATAAAGTATTTACAAAAACTACACAAGAGAGTAGTGAAACGCTTTATAATGAATCTATGAGAAATTTAGCAGATAATATTGCTCAGTTGCAAAATCGTATTATGGCACTTCAATATTTGATATTTAATCTTAATAATATTTTTAATGTAAATGAGTTTCAAACTACAATAACAAAAACTGTAAAAGTTGTTAAAACAATCAAAGAGAATACTTCTATTGATGTGGTAAAAAGTCTTTACTCTGTAAAAACAAAGATAAAAGAAAAATATACTACAACGGCGAAAATTGCAGAAGTTGTAACAGAAATTCAAAATAATATGACAAACTATCAAAAACCTAAAGTTCATAATAAGATACCAATTAAATTACTTCATCCAACTCTTCCAAGTATGCCTGATGAATTTAAAGGATATATTAAAATTAAAATTTAGTTTTTAGGGCAATAGCTTATTATTGCCCTTCTTGATAGGATATTTTAGACAAAAGCTCAAGTTTTAAAAAAATATATACCATCAGATTTATATTAAACTTTTTGGATAATTAGATATAATAAGCAAAAAATGGTGTATAAGTATGGATGTAATAACAAAGATAAAAAATAACAAAAGATTAAATCAGCAAGATGGAGAGGAACTTTATAAGCTTGATTTATTTACTCTAGGGAAAATAGCAGATAAAATAAGAGTTAAAAAGTTTGGTAAAAAAACATATTTTAATATAAATCGTCATATAAATCCTACAAATATTTGTGCTGATATTTGTAAATTTTGTGCATATAGTGCAAGTAGAAAGAATCCAAATCAATATACAATGAGTCATCAAGAGATTTTAAAAATAGCAGAGAACTCTTATAATCAGGGTGCAAAAGAGATGCATATTGTTTCTGCTCATAATCCAAATGATGGGGTTGAGTGGTATATGGGTGCATTTAGAAAAATCAAAGAGAAATTTCCATCACTTCATATAAAAGCTATGACCGCTGCTGAGATTGATTTTTTAAGTCGTGAATATGGACATAATTATGATGAAATTCTTGATATGATGATAGAAAATGGAGTGGACTCTATGCCTGGAGGTGGAGCTGAGATATTTGATGAAGAGATTAGAGATTATCTTTGTAAAGGTAAAGTAACATCAGACCAATGGCTTGAAATTCATCACAAATGGCACAAAAAAGGAAAAATGAGTAATGCCACAATGCTTTTTGGTCATATAGAAAATAGAGGTCACAGAGTCAATCATATTTTAAGATTAAGAGACTTACAAGATAAAACAGGTGGGTTTAATGCTTTTATCCCTTTGGTTTATCAAAAAGATAATAATTTTTTGAAAGTAGAGAATTATCCAACAGCTCAAGAGATATTAAAAACTTATGCAATATCAAGAATATTATTAGATAACATCCCTCATATAAAAGCATATTGGGTTACAGCATCTATTAATCTTGCTCTTGTTGCACAAGAATTTGGTGCAGATGATTTGGATGGCACAATAGAAAAAGAGTCTATTCAGTCATCAGCAGGGGCAAATAGCCATAATGGAATGAGACAACAAGAGTTTATTGGGCTGATTAAAAATTCAGGATTTACACCTATTCAAAGAGATAGCTTATATAATGAACTAGAGAGCTATTGATGGATAAAATATATTATGGTTACGATGAGTTTAGAGACGATTTAAAAGCTTTGACCTCAAAGATAGATTATGAGTTTGATACAATTATTGCAATTGCAAGAGGTGGGCTTAGTATGGCTCAGCTTTTGGGAGAATATTATAATATCAGAAAAGTTTACTCAGTTAATACAATTGGATATGATGATGATAAAAAATTAGAAAATACGGAGATTTTTAATATTCCAAACCTACAAGATTCTCAAAATATTTTGATTGTAGATGATATTGTAGATAGTGGTGATACTTTGGTTTTAACAATAAATAAGTTACAAGAACTCTATCCCATACATACATTCAAAAGTGCCTCAATTTTCTATAAACCAACGGCAATAATCAAACCAAATTTTTATATCAAAGAACCAAAAGGCTGGATAGAATTTTTTTGGAGTAAGGATTTAGAATAGAAAAGTTATATTAAAAATCTCTACCTCTTTGTTTCATCGCCTGTTTAGCTTCTTTATCAAGTGTTCTTGTTTTTAAATCTTGTCTTTTATCGTGAAGTTTTTTACCTTTTGCCATTGCGATGCTAATTTTAGCATAGTTTTTTTCATTAAAATATATCATTAATGGCACAATAGTTAATCCTTCACGGGAGGTTTTTGAGAATATCTTGTTTAACTGTTTTTTGTGCAACAATAATTTTCTTGGTGTTCTTGTATCTTTTACATAATTCATATTTGTTGTTTCCAATAGAGCAATATGTGTATTCATTAAATGAAGTTCACCCTTAATAAATCTGCAAAAGCCATCTTTTAAATTTGCTCGTTTTGCTCTAAGCGCCTTAACTTCACTACCTGCAAGAACAATTCCTGCCTCAAATTTTTCTATTATCTCATAATCATGATAGGCTTTTTTATTTTTTGCTATTATATTTATTGACATATTACCCCTTTATTTTAAGTATCTTCTAGCAATTTATTTGCTAATTTATCTACATATTTTATATCTATCTGTTTTTGTTTTTTTTCAAGTTTTGATACATATTTTTCTAACTCTTGATGGTTATTTATCTCTTTTGCATCATTATTGATTTTTTGATAACTTCCATCCTCTTTTAAAATCCATCTTAGTTTATTATCTTTTAATTGAAGCTTTAAAATTTGCTCAACTTTATTTGATAAATGAGCTTCCTCTATTGGTGTTAATAACTCAACCCTTCTAACTAAATTTCTTGGCATTAAATCAGCACTTGATATATATACTCTAACTGTATCGTTCTTAAAATAATATATCCTTGGGTGTTCAAGATATTTACCAATTATAGAATGAACTATAATATTTTCGCTAACACCTTGAATCTCTGGTTTTAAACAACATATCCCTCTAATAATTAAATCAATTTTACATCCATTTTGTGACGCTTTATATAGTGCTTTAATTATATCTGTATCAACTAAAGAGTTTGATTTTAGAATAATATGTCCATTCTCTTTTGCTTTTGATTCATTTTTAATAAGAGATATAAGCTTTGGTTTGATTTGAGTGGGAGACATAAAAAGCTTATCTAATTTTGCTTCAGTAGAAAATCCTGTCAAAAAATGAAAAAATCTAGTAGCATCATCTGTAAAACTTTCTTTTGTTGTAAAATACGACATATCTGTATATATTTTTGATGTAAATGGATTATAATTACCTGTGGCAAGATGAAGATATGACTTAAGCTTAGAGCCTTCTTTTTTTATAACCTGAGCTATTTTAGCATGAACCTTTAGACCTCTTATTCCATAAACTACATGCGCCCCTGCATCTTCTAATATCTTTGCCCACTGAAGATTATTCTGCTCATCAAATCGTGCTTTTAACTCAACTAAAACCGTTACTTGTTTCTCGTCTCTTACTGCATCAATAAGAGCTTTTACAATTGGAGAGTTTGCACCCACACGATATAGAGTCATTCTAATAGATAGAGTATTTGGATCTTTTGATGCTTGTTGAATAAATTTTACCACTGGTTCAAAACTATCATAAGGGTGATAAAGCAATACATCTTTCTCTTCTATAGCTTTAAATATATTTTCGTTATCAAAAGGTGCTAAAATTTTTGGTTTAAAACTAGGTAAAGTCAAATATGATAACTCCTTAGCTCCTACAATTAGCCACAAACTACCCAAATCAAGAGGGATATTTTTATAATAATATATATCTCTTTGTTCAAGTTTAAGATGTTTTTTTAAGAATTTTATTAAAGATGTATCTGTACTTTTTAAAATTTCAAGCCTAACAAAACGACCTTTATTACGAGACCTCACACCCTCTTCTAGTATCTCCATAAAATCGTCTGCTTCCTCCTCTTCTATCTCCATATCAGCGTTTCTAGTTACTCTAAAAGTGGTACTAGCTACCTTTTTAAATCCACTAAATATATCGGTAGAAAAGTTATCTACTATACTATCAATAGGGATAAAAAAATTATCTATTTTAATAAATCTAGGTAAAATTCTAGGTATTCTAATCAAAGCATATTTAATTTTGCCTTGTGAATCTTTAAGAGTTAAAGCCAAACCAAAACTTAAGTTGTTAAGATGGGGAAAAGGGTGAGTTGAGTCTACTGCAATTGGTATAATTACTGGATATATTTGCTTAAAAAAAATATCTTTTATCTTAATTTTCTGTTTGCTTGAGAGTTTATTATAATCTTTTATGGCAACATCATACTTATCAAGTTTAGATACAATAGAGGTATATGACTTTTCAAGTTTATCTTGTTCTTTATGGATATATTGATTAATACTATCTAATTGCTCTACAGGAGTTAATTTATCTGCCCCACTCTCTTGGATTCCAGCTTCAAAAAGAGTTTTTAAACCAGCAACTCTTATCATATAAAATTCATCTAAATTTGTACCATATATTGCCAAAAATTTTAATCTTTCAAGTGGTGGAAGAGTGCGATCTAATGATTGAACCAAAACACGACTGTTAAATCTAAGCCAAGAAAGTTCTCTATTAAAATATAATAGGGGTGCATTTAAATCCATCATTACCTCTTTAATTAAATTTATATCTATATATTATATCAAAATTGATATAAACTAATGTATAATTTCTATATATTTTACTAAAGGAACATTATGTTTAAAAATCTAGTTTTAACTTTTATCATAGGTCTATTATCAACTTCGTCTATTTTGGCCAATGCACCACTGCCAATCAAAAATCAGGATGTATCACCAGAGCAGTTAAAATCTCAAAATAAAGAGATTACAAAACTTGTGGCACAAGAACTATCCAAAAATCTTCCTCAAGAGATTGACAAGTATACAAAACTTACTAAAGTTGATTCTAAAGAAGCTAGTATTATCTATACTTTTGAGATTAATACAGGTGCAAAAAATGATTCAGCAGTTCAAAAAGAGGATCACTTAAGAATGAAAGAGGCTGTAACAAGGGGAGTTTGTAGATCGTCTAAAAGATTTATGGATGCACAAATTACAATAATATATTTATATATTAGTGCAAAATCAAAATCTAATCTATTTCAGTTTAATATTAATCAAGATATCTGTTTTAAACTATCAGGAAACTAGTTATGAATAAAATAAGGTTTATATTAACTATCTTTAGCACTATTATTTTTATAATCTTTTCTACAGGATGTGAAGAAAAATCAAAAACTGATGTTGCTAAAGTTCATTGGGATAGAGATATGTGTGCAAGATGTGTTATGGTGGTTAGTGATAGAAGAAATACAGTTCAAGTAAGAGACCCAGCAACTGGAAAAAAATATATGTTTGATGATATTGGATGTATGATCCTTTGGTTTAAAGATCAAAATATTCAATGGAAAGATAAAGCAGTTATTTGGATTACAGATGTAGATACAGGATTATGGATTGATGCAAAAATAGCATTTTATGATACAGAAAATATAACTCCAATGGCTTATGGATTCTCAGCACACAAAACAAAAGAGGCAATTAAAAAAGATCAAGAGATTATTGATTTTCAAGAGGTAACCAAAAGAGTTATTAAGATTGGTAAGTA
>CAYWFW010000102.1:0-4741 GCA_964457735.1 uncultured Sulfurovum sp.
TTGGAATTATTTTGCTTAGTATAGATTCATTTATTCAAGATAATCTAAAAAATAATATATATCAGCTAAAAAAGATTGTGTATCTATTTGGTGAGATATTACTTTATAATTTAACAGATTCATTTGTTGTTGCTTCTGATGATAGTTCTCAAATGGAATCTATATCATCCACTGTTTTTGATATATCCAATACTTTATCTTTAAAATTAAATCTTTGTGATTATGCCCCTGATGGAGATTTTAGTAAAAGAGATATGATTATTGAACACTACGAGAGTTTATCTCAAATTTTTAATACAGAGATTGTTATAGAAAAAAAGATAGTAAATCCAATTAGAGAACTAGAAGATAAAAAGGGAATTATTCAAATAGTAGCATTTGAAAAAAATATAAAAAATAGCAGATTTTTAAAACTATTTTCTAGAAATATAAAGGATTATATCTTATATTCAGATAAATATCCAAAACTATTAGTTCCAACAGAAAAAGCTCTTGATTAAATTAAGCATTTATTAATCTAAGATTTAAAAAAAACTGTTAATATAACACTGATTTTAAACTTAGAGGCTAAAATGAATTTACAACAGATAAAAAAAGATAATGAACAAAGAATAAATTTATATGCGTTAATATCTCGTCTAATGATTATAGAAGTGGATGAAGATTTTATAAAAATGATACAGAGTGATAGTGCTATTATGGATATGTTACCAAACTTTAGAGATTGGTCAAAAAAAGATGAGATGACAACTCAAAAACTTATTAGTGAATATATTAATGTTGATTATACATCTTTATTTCTGATGCATATGGTTCCTTATGAGAGTTTTTACGTCAGAGATGACCAAATGATTGAGAGTGGTGGGGATAATCCAGTTATTGATTTATATAACTCTTTTGATTTTAGAGTAGATATATCAACTGCAAGAATTGTATCAGCAGACCATATTGGTGTAGAATTAGAGTTTATGTATATGTTATCTATTGCATTAAATAAAGCGATTGATGAAGATGATATAGATGGTGTTTGTGAAATCTTAGCAGTACAAAGAGGATTTATGAAAGACCATATTTTGCAATGGGTTCCAATGTTTTTAATAAATATGAAAAATGAATCAAGAACACCTATCTATCATGATGGAGCAGAACTTGCTATGGAATTTTTGTTAAGTGATTATGAATATATGACAGAGTTAAATAATAATATTTGTGGAAATAAAAAGTAGTGAGTCTTAATTTTGATTTAGGTTCATGTGTACGAAGCAGTAGCAAAGTCTCTGAGTGTGTTAAGTGTGTAGAGATTTGTCCTGTTGATACGATTAATATATCAGATACAAATCTACCTGCTTTTATCCCATCAGCTTGTATTGATTGTGGTGCTTGTGTTGGTATATGCCCCACAGAATCATTCTCTTTAGACCAGTTTTCTATAATTGAATTCTTTTTTTCATTTTTACAATCAGAAGATAAGATAGTTAGTTGTAAAAAGAATATCCCTTGTATTAGTTGGCTTAGCGTTGAGACTTTAATATCTTTGGCATTAGCAAATGAGAAACTAGTTGAATTAGATTTAAGCCATTGCCAAACTTGTGAAATAGGTGGTAAACTTTTTGATAAAATCATATCTAATATACAAGAGACCAATTTTATTTTATCTAGTTTTTGTGATAAATCTCTAAAAGAATCTTATATATTGGAAGTTATGGATTTAGCTGAAGAGAAGCAAGTAGATTTAGAAGTTTCATCAAGACGTTCATTTCTATCAAATTTATCTTTAAAAGGTACTATTAAAAATAAAAGAGAATTTGATGAATTAGTGCAACAAGATGAGTTAAAAGAGTTTAATATTGATAAGTCTAATATATCTAAAATTAAAGAAAAAAATATAACTGATAAAAGAAAGTTACTATTTAGCACTTTAAGAAAACAAGAAAAACCATCTAAATATGAAGTTTTGCCACAAGAGGAGTTATCTTTTATATCACAAAAATATATAGATGATAGCTGTACAAATTGTCAAATATGCTATAGAGTATGCCCATCAGGCGCATTAAGCAGTGATTCAAAGTTTTCTGTAATTAATTTTGATGCAAAAATATGTCTAAAATGTCACCTTTGCCATGATGTATGTGAGAGTGATTCCATTCATATTCAAGCAGGATTTGAAAATAGTGAATTTTTTGAACCAAGAGAAAGAACACTAGTTAAATTTAATATTAAAAGATGTGATGAATGTGGAAATAATTTTACCTATTTTGAAGGTGAAAGAGTATGTCCGAGATGTTTTGTTGAAGAGGATGAAGCTATTACTCTACATCAAAATGCAAAAAGTTTTAATTTTTAAGAGAGGTAGTTAATGAGACCAGAAGAGATTAGACCAGATACAAAACTGGTAACAATCATAGGATATAACGCTCAAACAGGCAAAAGCAGAAAATATTTTAATACTTTAATGAAAACTCAAAATATTAATGCAACAGCGATTGCACTAAATATAAAAGATGAACATTTTAGTTTTACAATGCAAAATTTGGCAAAATCAAAAGTTGATAAGATGATTCTTGAACCTGAATTTAAAGAGCTTGTTTTAAAATATTGTGATAGTAGTAATAGTGATTTTAAAGTTGATATTATAGAGATAATAGATGGTAAAATAGTTGGAATAAACTTAGATGATGAGTTGAAAAATTTACAATCAGATATATCATTGTGGGATTTAAATATGATAGAGGTTGCTAAGATGATGATTGTGGCAAATCGTTGGTATAGTGCAAAAATAGAGCTAGATAATATACCATTAATGATAAGATAAGGAAGATTATGAGAGATATAGATGAGTTAAAAAAAGAGTTTGAAAACTTTGATATAAAAGATAGTGGATGTATGGATGGAAGTTGTGATAGTGATGAAGGGGCGATGGATGACCTTAAAGATTATCCTAGTTATACAGATGCTCTTTATGCAAAATTAACAACACCACATATCAGTGGAATTTATATATCAAGATGGGATATAAAATATATTGCACTTGATGCTGGTGAATCTATGGCAATTCATCCACGAAAAAGGATGTTTGAACTTTTGATGAAATATGCAACAACAAAAGACAATATGCAAAAAGTACTTGATTCTTTGGAAAAACATATGAGAGACAAGATGGATACTTATCAAGAATTTATAGATAACTTTCCAGCTTCAGCAGATATATTTCAAGATAAAATTAATAAAGCAGAAAAAACTATTGCACTTTTTCCACTGATTATTAAAGAATATTTTGAAGACTAGAAAGCAATTTAAAGGAAAAAAATGAATTTAGAAGAGATAGATAAAGAGTATGTAATTAATACTTATAACAGAGATTATACAAATTTTGTAAAAGGTGAGGGTTCAACTCTTTTTGATGATAAAGGTAAAGATTATATAGATTTTGCATCAGGAATTGGTGTAAATTCTGTTGGTCATAATAATAAAGATTTAGTAGATTCACTTTCAAATCAAGTTAAAAATATAATCCATATTTCAAATCTTCAAGTGATTGAACCTCAAGCACAATTGGCAAAAAGATTGATGGAGCTTAGTGGATATGATATGAGAGCTTTTTTTGCAAACTCTGGAGCAGAAGCAAATGAAGGTGCAATCAAAATAGCACGAAAATATGGACAGATTAAGTTTGATAATAAAAAATATAAAGTTATCACACTTGAACACTCATTTCACGGACGAACAATAACAACAGTAAAAGCAACAGGTCAAGATAGCTTTCATACAGATAATTTTTCCCCTTATCCTGATGGATTTAGCTATGAGAGTAATATTGACAAAATTTATAACTCTATTGATGATGAAACAATTGCTGTTATGATTGAGCTTGTTCAAGGTGAGGGTGGAGTTGAGCCATTTGATAAAGCAGAAGTTCAAAAATTAGCTTTATTTTTAAAACAAAAAGAGATTTTATTAATTGTTGATGAGGTTCAAACTGGTATATATAGAACAGGCGAATTTTTGGCATCTAATCTTTATGAGATAGAACCTGATATTATCACACTTGCTAAAGGTTTAGGTGGTGGAGTACCAATTGGTGTGGTTATGACAAAACATAAAGATATACTAACAGCAGGTGACCATGGAAGTACATTTGGTGGAAACTATCTTAGCTCAACTGCTGGTTTATCGGTAGTGAATACTCTTAGTAAACTTTATGATAATGGTGATATAAGTAAATCTATTGTATATTTTGAACAAAAATTAGAAGAGATTGCATCAAAATATAGTGATAAATTTGAAAAATCTGTTGGTCTTGGATTAATGCGAGGATTAAGGGTAAAAAGTGCTGAACTTTTGACTCAGATTGTTCAAAACTCTATGCAAGAGAGATTAATTGTACTAAAAGCAGGAAGAGATACAGTAAGATTCTTACCAAGTATTACAATCACAAAAGATGAGATTGATGAAGGTTTTGTTAGATTTGAAAAAGCATTAGAGTCTATTAAATTATAATGGACTGAATAAACTAGACAACAAAAACAGATATTTTATTTCCAAAGTTTCCCAAATAGGGTAAAATATCAATAATTATTCAGGAGAAGATTATGAGCAGAAAAAAAGGTAAAACTATACACTTCAAAATAAGTGATAAGGTTAATGTTTGATGAGTAGTTATAAACCACCTTATACCATAACATCAAAAATGCTAACATTAGCCACTTCAATAGGTGAAGCATTAACAAAGATAGAATTTGAA
>CAYWFW010000103.1:0-13486 GCA_964457735.1 uncultured Sulfurovum sp.
TTAAAAACGCTTCTAGTATTTACCCAATCATAAATCATATCCAAATTAAGGTCTGCTTTTTGAAGTACTCGTCGTCCCCAAAATGGTGGGGTTGGAATTTCTACGGTTCTATCAGGCATTTTAATCTCTTCAAATGGGGGGATTATTATCTTTTTTTTCTCTTTTGGTTTATCTATCTTTGTTAAATCCCCTGCTAATTTTTCATCTAATCCAACTGATGGGTCTTCATTAAATTTTTCTATTCTACTCATAGCAATTACACCATCAAAAGCATCTCTACAATAGAATATTGCTCCATCATAAAATGGGCGACAATACTCATCTACAAAAGATTTAGTTAAAGCTGCACCACCTAAAAGTACAGGTTTTTTAATCCCCTGTTTTTGCATCTCTATTAAATTATCTTTCATCACTTGAGTTGATTTTACAAGCAATCCACTCATTCCAATAGCATCTGCATTTTCAGTTTTAAGAGTTTCTAAAAAGTCTTCTAAATGTACTTTAATTCCAATATTATAAATTTTAAATCCATTATTAGATAATATAATATCTACAAGATTTTTACCCACATCATGAACATCACCTTTAACCGTTCCAATCACCATTGAAGTTTCTGTTTTTTTCTCTTGCTTTTCAAGATAGGGGTTGAGATAATCTACAGTTGCTTTCATAGTTTCGGCTGATTGCAGTACAAAAGGGAGTTGCATCTCTCCACTACCAAAAAGTTCTCCAATCTCTTTCATTGTATCAATTAAAATCTCATTTACAATTCTATCTGGTTTGATTGATGTTCGTAACTCTTCAACTAATGGAATTATTCTCTCTTTATCACCCTCTTTTAAAAGATAACCTATTTTTTGCTCACCAGTTAATTTTTTGTACTCCTCATCAGAGGCACTTGTATCAACTGTTATATCGCTAAAGTGTTCTATAAATCTAAAGAGTGTAGTATCATCAGGGCTAAATAGAAGCTCTTGGCAAATATCTTTATCCTCTCTTTTCATCTTTGAAAGTGGGATAATATGTTGGACATTGATAATAACTGATGTCATTCCTGCCTCTATACAGTGATGTAAAAATACAGAATTTAGATATATTCTTGCATTTTTGGCAAGACCAAAAGATATATTAGAGAGTCCTAAGGTTGAACCAACTTTTGGATATTTAATATGAAGTTCTTTGATAGCTCCAAGTGTCTCTATTCCTGCTGTTCTATACTCTAAATCTCCTGAACCTACTGTAAATGTAAGCATATCAAAGATTAGATTTGATGGGTCAATACCATGACGATTTACACACAGGTCATAAATTCTACTTGCAATTCTTACCTTATCCTCTTTGGTTTTTGCCATTCCCACTTCATCAATTGTCAAACATACCAAAGCAGAGCCGTACTTTTTGGCTAAGATACAAATCTCATCAAGCTTATCCTCTCCATCTTCAAGATTGACAGAGTTTATTATCGCTTTTCCACCAATAGACTTTAGAGCCTCTTCCATTGTGTTTACCCTTGTAGCATCAGGCATTAAAGGGATTGAAATATTTTGATTATATAGTGAAATCACCTCTCTCATATCCACAGCACCATCTCGCCCTGCAAACTCTACATTAACATCAAGTATATGAGCTCCTGCTCTTACTTGCTGTTGTCCTACAATCAAAGTCCCCTCGTAATCTGCTTTAATAATAAGTTCTCTAAAAGCTTTTGAACCAGTAGCATTACTTCGCTCTCCAATAAGCAAAGGGGCAGGTTTTTGAAATAATTCTACACTATTAAATAGAGATGCTATTGAGGGTGCTATTTTACCTGTTGGAGGTTTTGGAGTGATATTTTTAGTTGCATTTTTAAGTGCTGTTATATGTTCTGGTGTCGTCCCACAACATCCACCTAAGAAACAAACTCCATCAAAATCACTAAATGTAGATTGCTCCTTTTGAAACTCATCTGCATCCATTGGATAATATGCAACCCCACCTCTATTTTGAGGAAGCCCTGCATTTGAATGGACAGATATTGGTCTATTCCAAAGTTCGCTTAGAGTTGCTATATGTTTTTTGACCTGTTGGGGTCCAGTCCCACAATTAAAGCCCAAAGATAAAATATCATAAGGTTCTAAAATTGTAACAATCGTTTGTGCATCAGTTCCAATTAACATTGTACCACTTAGTTCAATTGTAACTGAAACCATTATAGGAATATCTACATCTTTTTCTCTATTGGCATCTTGAAGAGCGTTGATAGCTGATTTTATCTGTAATGGGTCTTGACAAGTTTCTAGCAAATAGACATCAACTCCACCATCAATTAATGCCAAAGCCATCTCTTTGTAATCTTTGTACATCTCATCATAATGGATATGCTTAAGTGATGGTAGTTTGGTTCCAGGACCAATTGAACCTAAGACATATTTTTTATTAGGATATGGTGCTTTAGCTCCATCTTGTTGTGAGGCTAAAGCCGTTGCTTCTAATGAGTTGTTGAACTTATCACAAACTTCTCGTACAATTTGAGTACCTTTTAGAGTAAGTTCATAAGCACGATGCCCCATATCATATTCATCTAGCACCCAACCCATACTACCAAATGTATTTGTTTTGATAAAATCAGCTCCACTAGAGGCATAATTATTATGAATTGTAGATATTAAATTTGGAGCAGTGGCATTTAAAAGCTCATTACACCCCTCTTGTTCTAACCCTTTATCATCAATCCACGCACTTTGAGGAATATCCAAACTTTGGATTTGTGTACCCATTGCACCATCAATTACTAATATCTCATTTTTAATTCTATTTTTTATCTCATTTTTTATACTCAAAATTTAAACCTTATATTACTATTATATGAATTATAACATAAAAATTATTTTATGGATGATTTAAATTTTAAGAAGAGATTATAAATGTAAGTCTAGTAAAATCTCTCTTGTATTTATTTAGAATTTTGTTTTAAGTAATGCTCTTACAACTTCTCTATCGTCATAAGGATATTTTATTCCTGAAATCTCTTGATATGGTTCATCGCCTTTGCCTAATATCATCAGTACTTCATTATCTTCTAGCTCTTCTATCGCTTGATTTATTGCATAAGTTCTGTCTATCATAGCTCTTGTATTTTTTTGGTTTTTGATTCCTGAAAGTATCTGTTTTATTATATCTTCAGGTTTTTCATCTCGTGGATTATCGCTTGTTACATAAACTTTTTTTGCAAATTTAGCTGCCACTGAACCCATTTTTGCTCTTTTTGTGGTGTCTCTATTTCCACCAGCACCAAAGACCACAGATATATCTTTATCTTTTACACTATCTAAAACTTTTACCATCCCATCAGGAGTATGAGCAAAATCAACAACAATCATTGGGTTATGGCTAACAACTTCCATTCGCCCAGATACCCCTGCAAAATTACCAACCACATCACAAACCTCTTGTATTGATTTTTTAGTGAGCATTACACAAGAACCTATTGATGCCATCAGATTAAATAGATTAAATAACCCTATCATTGGTGAGTCAAATTCTGCTTGATTTGAAAGATGTTGAACTGATGCCACAATGGAGTTATCTAAAGAGAATGCCTGAACTTTAAAAGTTGCAGGTTCATCAACACTATAACTCATCGCTCCAATTGGATTATATTCTATATTTTTAATATCATCTTTATTTAATAATTTAGGGCAATCATCAGCAAAAAAACTACTCTTAACCCTTTTGTACTCTTGAAGGGTTTTATGATAATCAAGATGGTCACTTGTTACATTTGTATGAACTTTAAGGGCAAATTTAAGCCCCTCTATACGATTTTGAACTATTGCGTGAGAGCTTACTTCCATAATAAAATATTTTGCATTTAACTCTTTAGCTTTTTTGATATTTAAGATTGTTTCAAAAATTGATGGAGTGGTCATACTTCTATCTTCTATCTTTTTATCATCAACAAAAAATCCTCGTGTACCTTGAAGTGCAGGGGCTTCATCTAAATCAATCAAAATAGAGTATATTCCAGCAGTTACAGTTGTTTTTCCATTTGTCCCTGTAACTCCAACTATTTTTATATCATTAAGTGACCAATATTCTATAAGTTCTTGTGGAGTAATAAAACTTGGTTTGTTTTCAATATTTTCATAATATTTACTATTTTGTGCTGTTTTTAAAAATAGTGTGTTATTATTAATATCTGTAGTATCATCACTTAGGTAACTAAAGTTGTCTTTTATAAATTCAATTTTCATATATCTTCTTTATTTAATAGTTCGTATAATTTAAGAATATCTTGGTCTGTTTGAAATATAGTATTGGTATTATCAAGATAATCTATTGCCATTTGTGCAAAATCATTTTGAATTAACAGAGTTATAAAAGCGATAAATTCATCTTTACTTGTAAGTATAACTCTTGTAGAAAACATAACATCCTCAAAAGCCCTTTTAAAATTCCCTCTATCTTCTATAAGTCTCAAAAATTCATTGTATCTAATACCATCTTCAAAATTAGCTTGTTCCTCAATTGGTTTTAACAAAATCTCGTAAAGTTTATTTTTAGAACTATCTATATTTTGAATCAAATCATCAATAATCTTATCAGCATCTTTATTTTCACTTTTCATCACCTGATAATAATCAAATAAAGCGTGAGCTTCATCTGCATTATCATTTCCTAAATCACTTAAAAATGCTCCAATTCTTGCCTCTTTAAGGGTAGGATTTTCATTAAGAACCAATCCATAATTTCTAAGTGCTTCATCAAATTCACCTACCAAAAATTTAGTTTCTGCTTGATTTAGTAATTTTTTAGTTTTTCTTAAACTCATATTTATCCTAATTGATTTAACTTATCTTCCCATCCTAATGGTACACTCATAACTGTTATTTCAGGATGAATAAGCGTTTTTATTTGTCTTTCAACACCAAATTTAATAGTTGTTCCAGAACTTGCACATCCAATACAAGCACCTTGAAGTTGCACAAATACAACACCATCTATTATATCAATCAATTTTATATCTCCACCATCAAGCTTAATAGAGGGTCTTACTTTATCTATTACACCTAACACTGCTGGTCTTAACTCTTCATCTGTAAATGGAATCAAAAAAATCTCCTAAGGTAAAATTAAATATATTATATCACTTTTGTTTAAATTTAAACCCTATTCTTTGTAGATTTTCTTTTAATTTAGCCTCTATTTCACCTTGAAACTCCATTTTTTCATCTTTAAGTGTACCACCAACTCCCATACTTTTTTTTAACTCTTTTAAAATTATCTGTAACTCGGATTTGGGCATATAAAAAGGTTTGACAATAGTAACCACCTTGCCTCGCCTCTTCTCTTTTGCAAAATGTAACCTATGTTCAGATTTTTCTCTAAGAGATTCTTTTTTTACTTTTTTTGGTTTAGTTTTATTATCACTGCTCCAGTTATCTTCAAAATTTGCACCCATTTCAAATATATTTTTATTCATAATTCTTCCTTTTTTTAAAGTAGGGTGTTTTCCCTTGAAAACACCATTTTTGGGTTTGGATGGTGTTTTCAGGGGAAAACACCCTACCGTGATGAATATTTCCAATCATCTATATTTTTGACCAAGCCATGTTTTATAGGGTTTGTGTAGATGTAATTTAAAATTCTTGCATAATCTTTTTCATTACGAATGGTGTGTTCATAAAATCGTTTTTGCCATATACCTGATAGGTTTCGTCTGTAGCTAGATGCTGATAGATTAGATTTTGCTTCCTCTTTTATTTTTATATCAAGCCCATAGCTAAAACTTCTCTTGATGAGGGCGATAATTTTTGAATACTCTTTTGGATTTTTAGGGGTAATTATCATATGTATATGGTCAGGTAAAACCACAATAGCATCTATATTATAGTTATATCTTTTTTTGCTTCGTCTGAAACTATCACGCAGTAGTTCTATATTATCAATGAGAATAGGTATTCTATTTTGAGTTACCACAGTAAGATAATAGCTATAGTTTTGTAGATACAACCGTTTATAATTTGACATCTTATAATTTTAACATAAAAAAATAAATTTTGTTTGAACCGTAGGGTGTTTTCTCCTGAAAACACCATTTTTTGGTTTGGATGGTGTTTTCAGGGGAAAACACCCTACCATATATGAAGGCTACCTGTTTTATAACCTAAAAATTTAAAAGCAGTTCGTATTACCATTAATGGTAAAAGATAAAAATTACCATTTTTTACAAGATATTTTATCTCTGAAATTACAAATTTTTTCCCCTCCCCTTCTGCTTTACCAAAATCATCTAATATCCATTGTTCTTGAGTATGAAACTTACCCATATCAAAATATCTTTTAAACTCTTGTGATAAACTATAACTATGAGAATGATAAACAATTGCATCTGCTTGATATGCTATATTATATCCTTGTTGCAACATCTTACACGCTACAAACATATCCTCACCAAAGACAATATCATCTTTAAAAAATCCAATCTCTTTTAATGCACTATATCTATAAGAGGCAAAAGAATTAGATAAAAATGCTGTTTTAATCCCATATTTAGTTTTATCTTTATATTCTCTGATATGGCTCTGTTTGGGATAATTAAACTCTCGCAAATGTCTACCAAAAATCCCCTCATCAATATGAGGAATTTGTCTGCCACAAACTGCACCAATTTTTTTATCTTTAAATGGTTTTAGAATATTTTTAATAGAATCTTTATCATAAATTATAGTATCTTGAGTCATATATATTAAGTATTTAATATTATTCTTATATTTTGCTCCAAGTGTTCTTGTTCCTCCATGATTAAACTCTTCTTTTTTTATTTGTATATAATCAACTCCTAAATCTTTTATAATAGTTATGGTTTTATCAGTTGATGATGAGTCAATTACCAAAATATCAATATTTTCAATAATTAATTTTTGTAATAAATTCTTGATAGTAGATTCTGCATTTAAGGTTGGAATTATTAATAGAGTATTTTTCATTTTGAAGCTTTATATTTTAAATAAAAGAGCTAAATTTCTAATAAAACCCTGCTTTAAAAGTCCATATTCAAATATAAGACCCCTTTTTTTGGAAAATGATTTTGATAAAATATTATATAAAGCCTCTAGTGAATTAATACTATAAATATCTATTTTAACTCTATAACACTCTAAAAAAGCTTTTGCTTGATTGATATTTGGATGTAATTTTTCTTGTAATAACTCTTTATTAAATAAAAAAGTGGAGATTTTTTTTAGTATATAAATATAATCAAATTTAACTGCACCAACCTCATTATTACTATGTTGTCTATAGCTAATAGTTGATTCTTTAATTGTATAAATCATCCCAAATTGAGTTGCTACAAGTGCAATCCACCAATCATGCATTATTGCATCATCTGCTATTGGCAGAGATATTTGAGCTAACTTTCTATTGATAATCATGGTACACCCTGTAACTGTATTTTGCATCAAGAGCCTATTAAAGCTACGAATATGTGGATTAATTTTACTATATCTAAAAAATGAATTATTAATTAGATTTAATTTTTTATCAACTACTCTTAAATCACTATGAATTAATATGGGATTATTATTATTTAAGTTTTCAAGATAAACCATCATCTCAATACTTTTTCTAACTTTATCCTCATCCCATATATCATCTTGGTCACAAAACATAAAATAATTGCTATCACTATGAGTTAGAGCATATTTTAAAAGCTCTTCAAAACTTTTTTTTGCCCCTAAGTTTTTATTTGATTCTAAAATTTCAAGATTATACTCTTTTGCTATATTCAAAGTATTATCGGTAGAGTTATCGTCTCTTAGAATAACTCTAAAATTTTGATATGATTGATTAAATATAGAATCTAATTGCTCTTTTAGATATTCTTCACCATTATATGTGGATATTAATATATCAACCCTATCTAATATCATCTACAAACTTTTCTATACGATTTAATTTATATTTAACTTCACCATCAACTATCTCAATAATACAAAAGAAATTAGTTGTAACTACAAAATATACTCCATCATCTTGAATTTTAAAATAATCTATGGTAATTTTTCTCCCCAATTCTATATCAACTTCATCTTTAATACAATAATTTTGAGGAATTTTAAGATAATCTAGTGGATTTAGAGCTTTTTCATTATCAAAAATAAATTTTCCTTCATAAACTCTTAGAAGACTTGATAGTGTTCCATCCACCTCTAGTTTATCGCTAATTAGTTGCCCAAGGCTTCGGATATATGTCCCCTCGCTAACCTCTGCTTCAAAGTGTACAAATGGATGAGAGTAATTTAAAAGTTTTATAGAATAAATTATAGATGTAATTTGTTTTAAGTTTACCTCTTTGTTATCCCTTGCCAAATCATACGCTCTTACCCCATCTATTTTTTTTGCACAATATTTTGGAGGATAATATGTTAGTGAACCTTTAAAACTGGAGATAACTTTTTGGATTAAACCTATATCAAATTCAGGAGTCTCAACTATGCTATTAATTTCTTCTATATCAAACATAGGAGAGGTTGCTCCAAGCCAAAGAGTTGCTTTATATTTTTTTGGAGTTTTTTCTATATAATTAAAAAGTTTTGTATATTGTCCTGTTGCAACAATTAAACACCCAGTGGCAAAAGGGTCTAAAGTACCAGAAAATCCAACTTTTTTTGTATTATATTTTTTTTTCACATATCTCATATATCCATTTGATGAACGAAATATCGGTTTATTTACCACAAATAGTCTATTCATTCTTTTCTACTTTTTATCACTAGATTGATGTGTAACAAGTTTAGTATAAACTCCTAGACTTATCATAAGCAAAGAGACCCCAATAATAAGATATATTGCATTAACTATTTGGTCTGGCTTATTCATCGCAAATTTAAATACCAACAGTAGTGCCTCAATTGAAAGAGCGATAATAATGCTTCCTAAAAATCTAACCATTGTTTTATGAACACTATGTTCTTCATGAGAATGCTCTTTTCCAATAACCTCCTCTTCGAAAAGGGTTTTGACCAAATCAAAGATAGCAAGAGAAAGGGTGAGTAATATGGTAGCTGAGAATATATCTTTAGCGTCAATTAATAAAATATTAAATCCATGAATAGAAAAGGCTTGTATAGCTTTTATAAATAATAACATTGCCACAATCCCAAGGGCGATAGCAAACATAGAATATGTAAATTTTGATATTAAAGAGAAAGTTTTATTTAGATTTGTTGCTTGACCAATTTTAATTACAGATTCAAGAGACATATCTAAACATGCTACAAATTTAATATTATCATTTTCATCAAAAATTGGTTGAGAGACTGTTACGGTAAGATTTTTGGTAATTAAAGATGGATAAGGGTCTGTAATTGTACATCTCTTTTCTTTCATTGCCCTATAATAATATGCTCTTGATGTTCTAAATGAACCCATATCCTCTTTTAGGACATTACCATCATTTAAATAAGTTGGTGAAAGTTGAATACCTTTATCATCTAATAGATACACACCTTCACTATCTTTTAAATCACCTTGAATTTTACGCAGTCTATCCATAACTCTATCAGGAGAAACAGATGGAAGTTTATTTGGAAGATTTTTTGTAAAAAGATAACAAAAATATGCTCTTGCTTTTGTTCTAATATCAGAAAACTGACTAATGTCTCTTGTTTCAATCATTGTATACTCCACTATTTTATATGTAATAGAAGTTTACCTAAAAGATTTTAATAAAGTTAGTAAAATATAGATTTTATAATTTTTTTAATTTGAAGTGGTGGCGCCAGACGGAATCGAACCGCCGACACAAGGATTTTCAATCCTTTGCTCTACCAACTGAGCTATGGAGCCACTTAATGTTTTAATAGGGTGCAATTATACCCTATTAAACTTAATATAAACTTTAATACATTCAAAAGTTTATATTTTTATAGTCCAGCTTCTCTAATAGCCTCCGTAAGTGCATGAGCAATTAAAGGTTCAACAACCAATCTTAAGTTACCATCATTCATTATACCATCAAGAGAATACAAAGTTAATCCTATTCTATGGTCTGTAAGACGATTTTGAGGATAATTATAAGTTCTTATCTTTTCTGACCTATCACCTGTTCCAACTTGAAGTTTTCTTTGTGCTGATGTTTCATCCAATTGCTCTTGCAACTGAGCTTCATAAACTCGTGCCTTAAGAACTTTCATCGCTTTATCTCTATTTTTATGTTGAGATTTTTCATCTTGAATAGCAACAACAATACCAGTTGGAATATGTGTAAGTCTTACAGCAGAATCTGTTGTGTTTACAGACTGTCCACCACATCCACTAGAGCGATAAACATCCATTTTTACCTCATTTGGCTTAATATTAACCTCAACATCATCAACTTCAGGGATAACAGCTACTGTAATAGCAGAAGTATGAACCCGTCCTTGAGTTTCTGTATCTGGCACTCTTTGAACTCTATGAGTTCCTGCTTCATATTTAAGCTGAGAATATACACCATCACCTTTAATTTGAGCAATCATCTCTTTATATCCACCAGAAGTTCCATCATTAGAGCTAACAATTTCAACTTTCCAGCCCATAATATCAGCATATCGTATATACATTTTAAAAATATCTGATACAAATAAAGCACTTTCATCACCACCAGCTCCTGCACGAAGCTCTAAAAAGATATTTTTATCATCATTTTTATCTGTTGGAATCATTAATACTTTAATCTCATCTTCAAGTTTTGGTAAAAGAGGTTCTAATTCACTAAGTTCCTCTTTAGCCAAATCGCCAAGTTCTTCATCTTTTAGCAACTCTTTATTTTCAATAATACAATCATAAGTTTCTATATACTCATTCGCTTTTTCTACAAGGCTTGATAATGAAGATTGCTCTTTTCCAAGGTCAGTCATTCTTTTTATATCAGAGGCTATATCAGGAGCACTTAAAAGTTCGTTAATTTCGTTATATCTATCAATAAATGGTTGAAGTTTTTCTTTGAACATATTAGTTCTTTATGTTGGAATTTTGTAGGGTTTGTGTATTAAAACTGCTTATGCAGCTTCAATACCATTTACACTCTTATGAAGACGGCTTACTTTTCGAGCAACTGTTCCTTTTTTCATAATACCTTTTGATACATATTTATGTAACTCTTGATTAGCTATTTTAAATGCTGCTTCTGCTGCTGTTTTATCAGACGCTTCTACTGCTTCAATTACTGCTTTTGTAATGTTTTTAATTCTTGTTCTGTAGTATCTGTTTCTTTCTGTTCTTACTGCTGTTTGTAAGATTCTTTTTTTTGCTGATTTGTTATTTGCCATAACTATATTTTCCTTAGATGTAATATTCTCTTAATAGAGTAAATTTTTAGTGCAATATTATATCAAAAGAGATATTAAAATATTATTAAATTTGTTCAAAAAGCCTTTCTATCTCATAAAGTTCATATCTAAGATATTTAAAATATTCTGATAATTCTATATCTATTAACTTAAATATCTCTTCAAGGACTCTTGCAGATTCCTGTGAACGGGAGAAATTAGCAATGATAATATCATTGATATTTTTTCTTTGAAGTTCACTTTTGATAGTTCTTTTTTGAATATC
Organism: uncultured Sulfurovum sp.; assembly: GCA_964457735.1. Taxonomy (GTDB): domain Bacteria; phylum Campylobacterota; class Campylobacteria; order Campylobacterales; family Sulfurovaceae; genus FS08-3. The sequence goes on from CAYWFW010000103.1 coordinate 11,581, forward strand.
ACCCAAAATATCTCTATTTTTGATTCTATCTTTAGAATAGGCTTTTTGCATGGAGTGTCTTATTTTTTTTAGTTTTAAGGTTAAAAGTTTATCATTATATATATATCTGGATATATCTTCAACAACTCTTATCCCCTCTTTTAATCTATTAAGATTGGCGTCAATTAAACGCTCAATCTTTTTTTCTTGCTTTTTAATCGTCACTTCCCATACCTAAAAGAGATAACATAGCAGTAAACATATTCAGAAAATCCAAATATAAAGAAACTGCCGCATCAACTTCTGAATCATAAGCACCATTTGCAATATTTTGTGTATCATAAATTGTAAATAAACCAAATAATAAAAGTACTACAGCACTTATAATTACATGTATCATTGGACTGTGAAGTATAAACATATTAACTAATGATAATACAATCACAACAACAAGTGTAATAAATAGAGGTTTACCCCAGTTTGAAAAATCCTCTTTTGAATTAATTGCAAACATACTTAATGCACCAAATAAAACAGAAGTTCCCAAAAACGCATTACCAATAACACCACCATTACCAGTTCCAATAAATACATTTAATAATGGTACTAAAGATACACCAGTTACAAATGTAAATAAAAATAACATACCTAAATTTAATGCTGGTTTACCTCTTGTCATATTAAATCCGACAAATAAAATTAATAACTCAACACCAAAGATAAGTAATTTAAAACTTTGAATTGTTTCGGCAAAAGGCATTGTTAAAAATGCACCCAAAGCTGCTGCTATCATACTAAGACCTAATAACTGATATGTCTTTTTCATAAATGCCACAGAGACCGTATCTCTACTTTGTTTAGCAAATGCATTACTATTTATTGTTGTGCTATTGCTATTTTTTGAAAATTAATACTCATTTTTTCCCTTAATTATAAATTGTGATATAATTATATCATCTAAAGTTTAATAAAAATAACTTAATCAATTAATCAAGAAGAGATATTAATATGTGTAAAGTTGTTGATAAGTTATAATTATTCTTTATATTTTTTATTTTTTTACTAACTCTTAATTAGAGTTTTTATATAATAACAAGGACAAATCTTAATTTCTAAAAGGAAAGGTATGAGTAATAGAAGAGACTTTATGGGTTATGCTCTTGGTGGATTTACAGCTATCATTGGTGGTATTCCAGCATTGTATGCTATGAAGAGATCATGGGATCCACTTCCAAGTGTAAAGGCAGCAGGTTTTACAAATATTGATGTGAGTAGTGCAGTTGAGAACCAACTTGTAGTTGAAAAGTGGAGAGGTAAGCCAATCTTTGTACTAAAAAAATCAAAAGATATGAAAGCTGATGATAGAGATGTTGTTGTTGGCAGTAATAGATTTCATGTATCTATTGGTTTGTGTACTCACCTAGGGTGTATCCCTGCTTATGTAACAGATGAGCATAAATTTAAATGTGCTTGTCATGGTGGTGAGTTTGATGCTTCAGGTCATGAGACATTTGGACCACCTCCTAGCCCACTAGAAGTTCCACCATTTAAAGTTGATGGTACAACTATAGTATTAGGTGAAGAGGGTCCTGAGTTTAAGAAGATGAAAGAAGCTGGATTAACAGTATAAAAGAGGAGCAATAATGGCACATTTTGAAAAAGCAAATAGTGTAGGTGAGTGGTTTGACCAACGACTTGCTGTGAATACACTAAAAAGAGTTTTGGCGTTTGAGTATTGGATTCCAAAAAATATCAATTTCCTTTGGGCAATGGGTATGGTTTTAGCAGCAACATTTGGTCTGTTAGTGATTAGTGGAATATTCTTATTAATGTATTATCAACCAAATGTAGATTTGGCATTTGATAGTGTAAACTACACAATAATGACAGAAGTTGGTTATGGTTGGTTATGGAGACATATTCATGG
>CAYWFW010000104.1:0-4948 GCA_964457735.1 uncultured Sulfurovum sp.
ATAAAATTTTAATAAATCTTATTAATAATGCAATTAAAAATACAGAATCTGGTGAAGTAAAACTGATTATATCAAAGTTCTTTAAAACCATGACAGAACCTATAATAGAGTTTAAGGTAGTTGATACAGGAATAGGGATTAAAGAGGATAAGCTAAAATCTATATTTATGCCTTTTAAAAATGATAGATTTAATAATAAAAATACTTTAAGTTTATTTATGTCAAAAGAGCTTGTTACTTTGATGGGTGGAGAACTTAATGTGATGAGTAAACATAATAGAGGAAGTACCTTTTATATGAATATTCCTCTAATTCTTGATACTAATAAAGATCAAAGCTATAAGCTAGAATCAGAGCATAAACTAGATGAAAAACATATAGCTATTATTGATAGAAATAAAGATATAGCTCGTACAATTAAAAATATGATACAACATTTTTTATATAGTGTTAGTGTAATATCTCAAAGTGATTTAGAAAACTTTGAAACATTAAAACAATATGATATGATATTTGTAGACTATAAACTTATTGATGTTCTGTTTTTATCTAATGTATCAAAACTAAAAAAAGAGAAAGATTTTAGAGTTATTGCACTCTCAAGTATATTAGATAATAATCCAAATAAAATAATGAACTCTTATGTAAAAAGATATATATTAAAACAGTCTAGTCCTTTAGATTTTTTAACACTCTTTTTAGCTGAATATAACTCTTTGGAACTAGATGATAATGAAAATTCTATAGATATACAAATTCAGAAAAAAGGTAAAAAGAGAGTAAACAAATATGCAAAACAAATTTTTGAAACAGAAAATATAGATAAAAGTTCTCTTAATAAGTTTGAAGGTGCTAATATATTGGTAGTAGAGGATAATCCTACAAATCAAAAAATTATCCTCAGCATCTTGAAAGATACAGGGATAAAATATGCTTTTGCAGAGACTATTGATGGTGCTTTATCAGAGTTAGATAAATATTATCATAATTTTGATCTTATTTTATTTGATATAAATATATCTAATCATAAAGGTCATATTCTATCTCAAACAGTCAGACAAAATAAAAAGTTTGACAATATTCCTATAGCAACTCTTTTAGATGGTAGAGACAATAGAGATAATCTATATGAAAATGGGATAGATGCTTATATTCTTAGTCCGATTAAGATAGGTACTATATATACACTGCTTTTAAATTATTTAAATAATAAATCATTAATAGAACATAGACGTATATTAGATATTACACAAGGGATTATGCAATCAAATAATGATAGTGCTGTATATATCCAACTATTGAGAGAATTTAAAAATGTGTATGGAGATAGTGCAAATACGTTTAAAAAATTTCTTGAAGAGGAAAAATATGAAGAGGCCAAAAATTTATGCTCAAATATGAGAGGTTTAATGAATATGATAAGTGCGCATGATATGTTTACACTATTAACTCAGATTAATACTCTATTTAAAGAGAGAGAGTATAAAAAAATTGATAAATATATCCATAGATATACTCAAGAGTTGGATAATTTAAATATTGAGATTGAAATTTATCTTAGAAGCATAGATAAATAAAAGATTCATTAATAAGAATATGGTAATATACCACTAAATAAACTTTATATTAGGAGTCTGTTATTATTAAAATATTAATTATAGAAGATGATCCAGAACTGTCGTTTGTATTATCAAATTATTTAAAAAAATATGATATGCAAACTATATGTGCAGAAGATCCATATCTAGGACTCTCTCTTCTTACACAACATAAATTTGATTTAATTATATTAGATTTGACTCTTCCAGGTATGGATGGATTAGAGGTTATCCAAAAGATTAGAGATGATTTTAGTATACCAATTATAATATCTTCTGCTAGAGATGATATTACAGATAAAGTTATTGGGTTAGAAAGAGGTGCTGATGATTATATGCCAAAACCCTATGACCCACGAGAGCTTGTTACTAGAATTAAAACAATATTAAGAAGAACAACTATAACTCAGCCAAAACAAGAGATTCCAGAGCTATTTAAGGTGGATAAAGAATCAAGGATGATTACATTTAAAGGGACAATGATGGATTTAACGGCGGCTGAATATGATATTCTCTCAATGTTAATTCATCATCAAAATGGTTCTGTTTCAAGAGAACAACTTTTATATGAGAGTGAACATATAGATGATGATAGTTCAATCAAAAATATAGATGTAATTATCTCAAGAGTAAGGCATAAAATAGCTAAATCTGATGATTCCAAAAGTTATATTAAACCAATTAGAGGCGTGGGTTACCTATTATCTACAAAGCCTTAATTATAATGAGAAATCTATCAGTTACCACATTTATCCATATTCTATTTTCTATAGCTATTATGATATTAGTGGTTACCATTTTTCTTTTTTTATCTTGGGATAGAGATAGCACTAGAATAAAAGAGATAAAACATTATACTCTTATTGCAGAAACATTTTTATCAACAGTTGAATTAAATCCAAGTGAAGAGAAACTTAAAAAACTATATAAAAATTTTAATGTTAAACCGATTCCATCAGATATTGCAAAACCAAAAATCAGAGAAGAGGGTAAAACGATATTTACGGGAAAGTCAATATATGGTCAAGTAAGAATATTTCAAACAAAAGAAAACCATTATATTTATGTACAAAAATTGGGTTATAATTTAATGTTAAAAGATAATCGTCCAAAAAATTATACTTTACATAAAGTTATATCTATTGGAGTGATAATTATCTTTATTTTACTTATATTATATATAGCAATTCTACGAAAATTATATCCATTAAAGAAACTTCATAAAGAGATAGAAAAATTTGCAAATGGAGATAAAGATATTGATATATCTTATGAAAATGATGATGAAATAGGCAAGATTGCTAAAAGTTTTGATAATGCAATTAAACATATTAATCAACTTATAGCATCTAAAAATTTATTTATGCGTAATATTATGCATGAGCTAAAAACACCTATTACAAAAGGTAGAATAGTTGCTCAAACACTTGATGAAGGGCAACTTCAGAGTATATTGATTCGTGCTTTTGATAGAATGAATGAACTTATAAATGAGTTAGCACAAGTTGAGCGAATAAGTACAAGAACATTTGAACCTGTATTTGAAGATACAACTTTATCAGATATTTTTGAAAAATCAAAACTTATGTTGATGATAGAAAATGGTAAAATTTCGGCACAATTTACTGATTTTAAACTAAAAACTGATAGCAAATTACTATCTCTTGCAATAAAAAATCTTTTAGATAATGCAATTAAATATGGAGTAGATAAACAAGTAATTTTTATAGCAACACAAAAATCTATAGAGATAATTTCAAAGGGTCAGCCACTTAAATACTCTCTTGATTATTATATAGAAGCTTTTTCTCAAGAGGAAAAAAGAAAAAATGGATTTGGGCTTGGGCTTTATATTGTAAAATCTATCTTAGAAAAATTAAATTATAAATTAAATTATAAATATAAAAATGGCAATAATATTTTTGAGATAATTTTTTAGATTTAGAAAACTATCTTGTATCAAAATAGATACAATCTATAATTTTAGGCTACCTACAAACAAGAGAAATACCCCTACAAAATAGAGGTATGTAGGGGCAAAAATCCCTTGTGGATTGCCCTTTATTTATTTGGAAGTTAATTAAAAATAATTAACAACCACATCCACCACCACTTTGTGTTGGAGCTTTTGCACTTGTACTACATGCACTTACACCTGCTGGAGTTGTTGGTTGAATTGCTTCATTACTTACTCCACCATCTTCATTAATCTTATCAAGGATTGCTAATAATTTACTAGCTGATTCTTGGTATCTTTTTGCTGTTGCACTATCTGGTGAATTATATACAATTGGTTTACCTGTATCTCCACCTATTCTGATTGCTGGTTCAATTGGTATTTGAGCAATAATCTCTGTATTAAACTTCTTAGCCATATCACCACTTGTACCCATTCCAAATATATCAGATTCAGTATCACACTCAGGACATATAAATCCACTCATATTTTCTACTACTCCAGCAATTGGAATATGAAGTTTTTCAAACATATCAAGACTTCTGATACTATCATCAAGGCTAACTTGTTGAGGAGTTGTTACCGTAATACCTGCTGTTACTGGTACTGATTGAGCCAATGTAAGCTGTGCATCACCAGTTCCTGGAGGCATATCTATAACTAATACATCTAGTTCAGACCATAAAATATCTCTTAAAAACTGTTCAATAGCTTTCATAATCATAGCACCTCTCCAAATAAGAGATTGACCATCTTCCATCAATGAACCCATACTCATCATCTCAACACCATAAGCTTTTAGAGGCATCACTTTGTTTCCTTGAATCTCTGGCTTTTGATTATTTAAACCCATCATCCGAGGGATATTTGGTCCATAAATATCAGCATCAAGAAGTCCTACTTTTTTACCCTGCATCGCCATAGCAATAGCTAAATTTACAGATGTAGTAGATTTACCAACTCCACCTTTTCCAGAACTTACCATTACAAAGTTTTTAACTTGTGGAGCGATATTTTTACCACTCATAGAGTTACTCATCTGTCTTGGGGCTTGAGGTTGTTTTACTTTTGTAATAACCTCAGTTGCACCTAATTTTCTCAGTTCTACATCAATTTCAGATACTAACTGCTCTTTAACTTCAGAGGCACTTGAAGTAATATCAAGAGATAAAAATACTCTATCTCCATCTAATTCTACATCTTTTACAAAATCAAAAGTTACTATATCTTTTGAAAATCCTGGATAAGTTACATTTTTTAATGCATCTAATACTTGTTCTTTTGTCATTTTTTTCCTTTTTTTAATTTAAATTTTTAATATACTTCTTTCAAAACTCATTGGAAGCGATGGTTTTAGCCAAATGCCAATGAATTAAGCTTTTTTAATAAGTTC
>CAYWFW010000105.1:0-2884 GCA_964457735.1 uncultured Sulfurovum sp.
AGATTATAAATAATGATTATTCCGTGTTACAACACGGAATTTATTTTATCTATATAAAGGAAGTTTATTAAAATTGATTAGATATTTTAACTATTTTATCTAAATGACTTTTTGCTTTTCCACTATCAAGTTGAGCTTCTATCATCTGTTTGGCCTCTTTTATATCTCTTGCTTTACCATCTACCAAAAGAGCAAAAGCACTATTAATCACAACAATATCTCTTTTAGCATCTTTAAGTTTACCTGATAGAATACCATCTGTAATAACTGTATTTAATATACTATCTCCACCTAAAATAGCATCTTTAGGAGCTAATTTAAACCCATAGTCTCTAGGGTCAATTATCCCTTTAGTTACAATATTATTATCAATTTTATTAAACTGTGTGGTGGTTGATATAGATATTTCATCCATACCATCATGGCTACTAACTATAAAAGCTTTTGTTGTATTAAGTTCAAGTAGTGCATCTGCAACTCTATCAATAAAAGATGGGTCAAACACACCCAAAAGATATTTTTTTGCACTTGCTGGATTAGTAAGAGGTCCTAAAAGATTAAAAATTGTTCTATGGTCTATAGATTTTCTAATAGGCATAATATGTTTCATTGCTGGGTGATGATTGATTGCAAATATAAAACAAAAACCTGTCTCTTCTAACATTCTAATTTGATTTTGAGGAGATAAATTAAGATTAATTCCAAGAGTCTCTAACAAATCAGCAGAACCAGATTTACTGGTGATACTTCGGTTTCCATGCTTTGCAACAACAGACCCCATAGAAGATAGAAGTAAAGATGAAGTTGATGAGATATTAAAGCTACCACTCTTATCTCCACCAGTTCCCACAATGTCAATTGCTTTATCTTGAAGCTCTTTAGATATTGGAAGTTTAATAGAGTGTTCTCTCATAACTTTAGCAGCAATTGCTATATCTTCTGCACTTTCACCTTTATTATATAAATCAATTAAAAACTCTTTTGCATCAGAAGTTGAAAGTCTATTTTCAAAAAGAGCTTGAAACTGTTTTAATTTATCTTGATTTTCTATCAATTTAACTCCTCTACAAATTTATCTTTTTGGCTCTTAGGTATTGATTTGGTCACAGGAATATCCAAAACTTTATAGTGTTTTGCACCTTTTAAATACTCTATTGTTACTTTATCTCCAATTGATATATTTTTTGATGCTTTAGCTTTCATAGTATTGACAAAGACAACACCACTTTTTACCATATCTGTAGCGATTGTTCTTCTTTTTACTACATTTGTAGAGCTTAGCCATTTATCTATTCTCATAATCTCTCCTATCTATTCTAAGGTAAACTCAATCTCGGCATTTTTAGCAATAATTATACCTTTCATTGAAAGCTCTTCATTTACAATATATTGATCATTAACAAGCTCTTTCATAACTTTTTTACCCTCTTTTTTATCAAACATACCAGTATTAACAAGTCCTGTTAGCACTTCAGAAAGGCTTTCGCCCTCCTCTTTTTTTAGCATTGATAGTAAAAAAACTTTTTTGATAATATCCTCTTCACCCATCTAGTGAAGCTCATCATTTAATTTTATCTCTCTTACACTTCTTTGTGCAATAGTCTCACCAGTTGTAGAATTTTGTCTAAAGTGAATACCATTTAAGTTCATTAGCCGTTTAGCTTTTAATACAATATGACCCTCTATCTTTTTATCTAGTTCTTTAACTGCTATATATAACTCATCATCACAAAGAACATTCTCAGGATTTACCTCTTCTATCTTTCTAATCTCATTATAATCAATTTTAACTTTTGTACCCTCTAAGATTGTAACACCAGCATCAAGAATACATCCATCACCTATTGGCATACCAGTAACTGAATTTGCACCAAGAAGAGTATTTTCTCCAATACTTATTGGGTTACCATCTGTTCCACTTAGTACACCTAAAATACTAGCTCCTCCACCAACATCAGACCCTGCTCCAACAATTGCAGATGAACTAATTCTACCCTCTACCATCACAGCACCAAGAGTTCCTGCATTAAAGTTAATATAAGAAGCACCTGGCATAACTGTTGTTCCAGCAGCAAGTTGAGCCCCCATTCTTACTTTAGAACTATCTAAAATTCTTGTATTATCAGCAGGGATAATATGTTGAAGGAATCGTGGAAATTTATCAACACTATCAATATTTGGATAAGTCCCATTTAACTTCATCTCTATCTCGTTATCTCTTAGATATTCAAGCTCATAAGGGATATTTCCAACCCATGCAACATTACTCAAAATACCAAACGCACCATCAAGATTAATACCTCTTAACTCTGCTTTACCTAATGAGAGTGCATAAAGTTTAAGATAAACTGCTTCTACACTTGTTGGATTTGTATCTTCAAAAATAAAAGTAATTTTAAACTTATTGTCTAAATTATCAATTTTACTTAATGCTTTAATAACTTGAACATTTTTATGTGCATCACCAGTTGCTTCATCAATATAAGGTGCAAAAGCATTCATAGCATTTGAGACAAAGTCACTATTAATTGTTGCTGTAAAATCAGAAGCTGTTATATCAACTTTAATACCAGCTTCACTAAGAGCTTTTATAAAAATAGCCTCAGAGCCATAATTTTCTTTAAAATTTACTATTACATAGTTTGCTTGAAGAACTTTATCACTATTTTTTTGACCATAATCAACTCTTGAGATACCAAAAGCAATAGCATCTTTATAATCATCTTGATTTTTTATATCTTTAACTAATTGTTTAAACTCATCTGTTGAATCTACTTTTTTTATTGCCATTATTATAACCTTTATAACATATTTAAAATTTTAAATGATTATACTATATAAAATATTATTTAACTCTTAGATTATAGATTCTTTCGTTAGAGTT
>CAYWFW010000106.1:0-2525 GCA_964457735.1 uncultured Sulfurovum sp.
TGGGTATTTGATATAAAAGATAATGATACATTCTGGTGCACTGCTGATGTAGGGTGGATTACTGGACATACTTATGTTGTTTATGGTCCTTTGGCAAGCGGAGCTACAACTATTATGTTTGAGGGTGTTCCAGTATTTCCAGATGCTGGTAGAAGCTGGGATATAATACAAAAATATAAAGTTAATCAATTTTATACAGCACCAACAGCAATAAGGTTACTGCACAAGATTGGTGAAAATGAGCCAGATAAATATAATTTATCGAGTCTTAGGATACTTGGAACTGTTGGTGAACCTATTGATCCTGTATCTTGGAGATGGTATTATGATAAGATAGGAGGCGGTAGATGCCCTATTGTAGATACTTGGTGGCAAACAGAAACGGGCTGTCATATGATAGCACCACTTCCAGCAGCTACTCCAATCAAACCATCAAGTGCAACATATCCACTACCGGGTATTAAAGCTGAAGTTTTAGATAGAGATGGAGCTTTGGTGCCAGTTGGCAACAAAGGATTATTATGTATTTCTAAGCCTTGGCCTAGCATGATAAGAACAATCTGGGGCGATGATGATAGGTTTAAAAAATCGTATTTTAGTGATGTCAAGAAAGCTAATCAGGCTATTTATTTTAGTGGTGATGGTGCTGTGGTAGATGAACAAGGATATATAACAATTACTGGTAGAGTTGATGATGTTATTAATGTAAGTGGTCATAGATTAGGCACGGCTGAGATTGAAGCAGCTATTAAAAAACATCAAAATATTGCTGAAGTTGCTGTCGTTGGTAAGCCCCATGAAATAAAAGGGGAGGGTATATTTGCGTATATTGTTTTAAAAGGTGATGATAATTTAGCAGATGATATAGAGCTTATTAAAGAGATTAATTTAACTATAAAAAAAGAGATAGGTGCAATTGCTTTATGCGATGATATAGCATTTGTACCAAATTTACCAAAAACAAGAAGTGGTAAAATTATGAGACGAATTTTACGAAGTTTAGCTAAGGGTGAGAAGATAACTCAAGATATTTCAACTCTTGAAGATCCAGCTGTTGTATCTAAAATATCAAAAATAATCAATTAGGAATAAAAATAGATACTTTAAAAGCCAAACAGATGAAAAAAATAGATAGCATAGGAATTGTTTTAAGACCATCATCGCCAAATATTAAAGAGTTGTTTATTAAGATTAAAGATTTATTTGAATATAGAGGCATAGATGTATATATAGATGCTATAAGTGCAAACATGATAGGTGTTTATGGAAATGATTTTGATGATATGTGTAAAAATGTAGATTTTCTTATTAGTATAGGAGGTGATGGAACACTCATATCTACTGCAAGAAGAGCATTTGCATATAATAAGCCTGTTTTGGGTGTGAATATTGGTAAACTTGGTTTTTTAACAGATATCAATCCAAGTGAGGTAGAGAATTTTATAGATGATATGCTACAAAAACAGTATGCTATTGACAATAGAATAGTTTTAGAAGCACAATTAATAAATAGTTTGGGTATTAAAAAGCTTATTGGTCTTAATGATTTTGTAATTACTAGAAAAAATATCTCTCATACGATTAGATTAAGAGCTAAAATTGATTCAAAAATAATTAACAATTATAGAGGTGATGGGCTTATAATATCAACTCCAACCGGTTCAACTGCATATAATCTATCATCTGGCGGTCCTCTTTTGTATCCTATGACTCATGCTTATGTAGTTAATCCAATATGCCCTCATTCATTTACACAAAGACCTATTGTTTTACCATCTCATTTTGAATTAGAAATAGATACGCTTGATGATGAGGGTGGTATAGTTATAGTTGACGGACAAGAAATATATGATCTAAATAAAAACGATACAATAAAAATTAAAATAGCATCAGAGTATATAAAATTAATTCATAAAAAAGATAGAGATTATTTTGATGTTCTTAGAGATAAATTAAATTGGGGTGATGAATAGTGATAGAGAGGTTTTATATCAAGGATAATCTTGTATTTGATGAGGTAGATTTGAATTTCAAAAAAGGTTTAATAGTGTTTACTGGTCCAAGTGGTTCTGGCAAGACTATTTTTTTTGATGCAATTTTAGCACAGTTTGGATTAAAAGATGCAAGAGCAAAAATTAGTGAGTGTGTTGTAGATAATAGGCTATATTTAGAACAATATGGTATTGAATGTGGCGATGTTACAGTGTTTAAATATTTGTATAATGATAAATTAAGATATTTTATAAACAATCAAAGTGTAGCAAAAAAAAGGGTTACTGATAGTGCAAAAACTATCATTAAATTTTTAAGCCTTAAAGATTATAGTGACTTTGAGAATGATAATTTATTGCAAGCACTAGATAGTTTTATAACAATTAATAATAAATCACATGATGACAATATTGTAAAGTTGAGTAAATATTATAATGAACACAAGCAGGTAAAGCAAAGATTAGATAAATTAACACAAGATGAACAAAAAATTGAAGAATTAAAAGATTTTGCAGAGTTTGAGATAAAAAAAA
>CAYWFW010000107.1:0-13622 GCA_964457735.1 uncultured Sulfurovum sp.
TTAGAAGTATTTGCATAACAATAAGTACACTTATGAGGGCAAGTGTTATAAGCTCCTATATCTTTAAGCTTTTTCTTTTTTCCATTGCATTACTTATTTTCCTCTTTCACCATCTCTATAATCTCCTCTTTTACAAAAACTAAATTTTTATAAATATCTTTTAAATCATATATCTTTGTGCTATCAAAGTTTTGAGATACAAAGTATTGATACTTGTCTTTGCCTAACTTCTCTAAGATTACAAAGTTCCAAATAGCCCCTACTATGTATGCACCTCGCATAGATTTTTCATTATTAAGTTCAACGGCACTAATAAGCTCTGCTAAAAGTTGTGGTTCGGGGTCTTTTCTTGTTTTTCCTTTTTTAAACTCTTGGATAAAAAAGTAAGGTTCTTCAGCTTTTTTAATCCCTTTAGAAAATATAAAATCAGCCTCTCCATTAAAAATAAATTTTTCTGTTTTATATATTAATTTTTCATTAGCAAAGCTTCTAATATTATCATCTAATAAGAAGAAATCTATTTTATTAACCAAAGGCATAATAAAATTTACTTTTAAATCCTCTTCATGATAGAATTTTATTAACTTTATATTTCTCTTAATGAGTTTTTCTAAAAATAGTATTCTATCTGTAGAGATTTTTATATCATTCTCAAACCATTGTTTAAAAATTTCTTCTTTATGGATATTCTCCTTAATATCAACAAGATTTTCTAACTCTTCTAGCCTTATTTGAGAAAAACTATAAGTGGTAATCCCCTCTTTATTCAAGCCTTTTAGCTCTCTTATCTCTTTTTCTAATTGTTCTATTCTCTCTAATTCGCTCATATTTAACTCCTTAGATTTTTAAAAAGTTATCCAACATCTCATGACCAAATTCGCTCATAATAGATTCAGGATGAAATTGTACTCCATAAATATTTTTATCTTTGATTTCAAGAGCCATAATCTCATTATCATCTTGGCTATATGCTGTAACAATTATATTTTCTGGTAAATTATCTTGATTAACACTTAAAGAGTGATATCTTGTGGCTCTAAATTCATTTGGAATATCTTTAAAAATAATAGAATTTTTATTAAGTTGCACTTGAGAGGTTTTTCCATGCATCATATTTTTTGCTCTTATTACCTCTGCACCAAATGCTTGAGCTATGCTTTGATGACCAAGGCATATACCAAAAATTGGCAAAGTATCTGAAAACTCTTTTATCACATCAAGTGTAACTCCTGCTTCGTCTGGAGTAGATGGTCCAGGAGAAAGTATAATTTTTGATGGATTAAGAGCTTTTATCTCATCTATCGTAAGTTCATCATTTCTAATAACTTTTAAATTTGCACCTAACTCTCTACAATATTGAACCACATTATAAGTAAAACTATCATAATTATCTATCATTAAAACCAAAATATTACCTTTTTTTCATCTTTGATAGTATAATTATAACTCAATAAAGTTAATTTTGTAACATATCCTTTAAGATAATTTTTCCATTTTCAACTCCTGGTTGATTGTATGTATTTACATCAAGAAGTATTCCAACAGAACTAGTTAAGAGTTCATAATAATATATAAGTTCTCCAATATGTAACTCATCAATATGGGGAAGAGTGATTACATCAAGAGGTATTTTAATCTCTTTTAATGATTGAAGTGTTGCTTTTGCCTGTTTATTTATAAGTGTATTAAAAGATACACCATTAACTATATCAATCTCCTCTAAATGTTTTAGAGATATATCAGGAATATCAAGTTTTAACTTAAAATCATCCACCATAATAAAAGTTACACTCTTATTTCTAATACCCTCCACAATTAATTGTAAAAATGAGTGTTGATCTTTTGGACCAATAAGTCCAATTGGAGTTAGTCCTACATTTAAGCTTGAATGATTTTGTCTTTTACCTAAACTTTCACCCCAAAGCTGTACATACCATTCACAAAAATATTTTAAAGACTCAGAGTATGTAAAGATTGTATTAATATTATATGTATTGTAGTTAGCAGCTATATATGTAGCCTTTTTTAATAAAGTATTTTTGATATATCCATCACCAAAAAAACTAACTTCCATTCTTCTAGCTCCATACAAAAGTGTTTCTATTTCAACACCTACTAATGCAAGTGGAACTAATCCAATATTAGATAATACAGAAAATCTTCCTCCAACATTTTTAGGGATAAAAATAGATTTTGAACCTATAGATTTTGCAAATTTATGTAGATTTGATTTTTTTTCAGTAATAAAACTAAAATAGTTGTGATTTTCTTCTAATAAAGTATATATATATTTAAAAATAGATGTAGTCTCAACAGTATTTCCAGATTTGCTAACTACTAAAAAATGACTATTGTAAATATCTATATTATTTATTAAATCTTGAAGTTCAGATGGGTCTGTACTCTCCAAAAAATACATTTTTCTTTTTAATTTTTTTGATGATACTAAAAATTTATATATTGCACGAGTACCAAGTGAACTTCCACCAATTCCTATAACTATTATATTTTTAATATCAGAATACTCTTTTTCAAAATCCTCTACAAATCTATTTAACTTGTCTAAATTTTGAGAAGGAAGATTATAGTAACCTATAGATTCTCTCTCTTTTAAAATTTTTTTAAAAAGACATTTATGAATATCTATATCAAAATGTAAATCGTTTTTCATTATATTAAACCTTTTGCCTCTTCTATAAGTTGATTTATTTTGGTTTCATAAAGAGAAGAATCTTCTTGAGTTGTTGCTTCAAACCTTGTGACCAAAACAGGAGTTGTACTACTTGCTCTTACTAATCCCCAACCATTTTCAAAAATAATTCTAACTCCATCAACAGTAATAAGCTCTTTAATTTTTGGAAAATTATCAGGCAAATCATTTAGTAATTCAATAAATTTATCCACCACAGCAAATTTATCATCTTCACTAACTTCTACCTTTATCTCTTCTGTAGAGAATAATTTTGGCAAAGATTCCACTTCTAAATTCAAATCCATACCATTATAAATTAACTCCAAAACTCTAAGCGTTGCATATAGTGCATCATCAAATCCGAAATATCTATCATTAAAAAATATATGTCCACTAACCTCTGCTGCTAACGATGCATCTAGTTCTTTGATTTTCATTTTAAGATTGCTATGACCTGTTTTATACATCACACCTTTACCCATACGCTCAAGCTCATCATACATAACTTGTGAACATTTTACTTCACCAATAACAGTTGGATTTTCCATAACTTTAGCAAAAAGTATAGCTAAAATATCACCTTTAATATTATATTTTTGAGTTAATACTGCTATTCTATCAGCATCTCCATCATATGCAAATCCTATATCAAAATTTTCTTTTAAAGCTTCTTTTATATCTATTAGATTTTCTTCTACACTTGGGTCTGGATGATGATTTGGAAAAGTTCCATCTGGAGTGGCATACATAGCACTATAGTTTAAGTTTAACCTATCAAATATCTCTGTAATTGCAGTATCAGCCACACCATTACCACAATCTATAATTATTTTTTTATTTAAACCCTTTAAGTGGGCAAACTCACTAACTAGATAATCTATATATCCACTTGTAACATCAATATTTTCAGATTCTATATTATCCTCTATCTCAATATCAGAAGCTAAAATAGTATCTCTTAATGAGTATATCTCATCACCAAAAAAAGGTTTTTTATCAATTGTGATTTTAAATCCATTGTATTCACTAGGATTATGAGAGCCTGTAATCATAATAGAAGCAAAAGGGGTAACATGAAGATAATCAATATCAAAAGATTGATAATTACCAAAATAATTTATAGGAGTTGCCACCATCCCCATATCTAAAACCCTACAACCTGCTTTATTAAGTCCACTTGTAAGATAATCTCTTAATATTGGAGAGTGACTTCTCGCATCATATCCAATTGAAACAAAAATCTGATTTGTGCTTTTATATCGTTTTAAAATCTCTTTTCCCAAAAAAAATCCTATTAATTTTACAGATTCTTTATTTAACTCTTTTTCAAAAATACCTCTTATATCATATTCTCTAAATATACTTTTTGTCATAAAACGCCCTAATCCTTTGATTTATATTTTTATTGTTACTTGTCCAATCTTTTGGTATCTTTCGTAATACTTTTCTACAAAAGACCTAACTATCTCGTTTTTTGGAAGATATACTCCGTTATATTTAAAAGCATAATCACTAAGATATATATTCGCATCTTTTTTATCTATATAATGATGTACCAATTTTATATAAGCTTTTGTATATAGTTTTCTCATCTTTTTATACTGAGAATAATCTATCTCTATTGTTTTAGAGAATTTGATAACTTTACTTTGAAAAAGAATATCAAGGTGCATAAGTCCTTCACAATAATATGGTTGAACCTCTCCAACCTCTCTCCATGCCATCAATCCAACAGCACGAGTAACTATATCATTGATAATATGTTCTCTGAGAGGTTTTTTATCATTAGCAAAAAATGCCATCAATCCTCCTACTGTAGCTTTAAACTCCTCTATATTTTTAAACTGACCACTTTTATTCATTGATGATTCTGTATTATTATCAATCCATAAGATATGTCCAAATTCATGACCAATTGTTGTAATATCATAAATTTTATGCCATAAACTTGTCTCTCTTGATATAAACTCTTTTTGATTTAAAATAAACTCTTTTCCTAAAAACTCAACATTTAATTTCATTATCGGTTTGGCTTTTTTAGATTCAAGCACAAAATCACTATATGCAAAAATCTTTTTACCAAATTTTGATGATACTGATTCATCATTAGGAACAACTTGAGCCGAAAATAAACCATTAAATTCAGCACCATAAAAAAACATTGGTCTTCCAATATATAACTGAACCTTATCTACTTGAATAATATTATTTTTTATAATTTCAACAGCATTTTCTCCCATATTTTCTGCCATAGATAATGCAAATTTTTTAATATTATCTTTTGTGTCTGAGTTACTATTTAAAGATGGGTTCATAATTCTTAAATCCCATTCAAGAGCTACTGCTTTTCTATAATGATCTTCGTAATATTCCAAAGGATGACCTAATTGAATAGGGGAAGTTATTGCCATCCAACACTCATCTACTTTTGCCCAATATTCTATCAGTTCATCTTTATTTATATGATTAAAAGCATTTTTTATTGCCAATAGATAATCAATCCACTGCTCTTTTTGATTAAATACAGTATCCACTTTTTCGCTTAAAGAATCAATTACAATCTCTAGTGTACCCACAACATTATTAACCTCATCAGTAAATGCTTCTTTATAGGAAACACTTTTATAGTTACCTGTATGGTCTTTTATTAGCACAGAATAGCATCTGTCTCCTATATCATTATATTGATTTCTATCTAATAAAGATTCATCTTGAAGTTTTTGAAATATTTTTGCCTCATCTCCATTAAAAAGTTGAAATAATTCTCTATTTACACCATTAATAATATGGGAGGTCCATGAACTTTGCCATCCACTCATAGCGATTCCCACAGCATGAACTCCTTGGATAATTGTCCAGTAAAAATCATTTAATAAAGATTTTTCTCTCATCCATATCATAAAGTTCTCAAACTCATTTATATAAAATCTACTAACAAATAAATAAGCTTGTTCTTTTTTATGAAATATCTCATCTTCTGTAAGATTTAATTTTTTAAGAGCCTCAGTTAATGAATCTTCTCGTAAACCTATAACTCTATTTAGTGCTACAAGAGTATTTTCTTTGCTCTTTTTTAGACCAACCACTTCTAAAAAATCATCAATTAAAATTTGAGCCTCTTGATTTGAAGAGTTTAAAATATTATAATAGCTATTTAGCAAAGATTGTCTTATCTGTAATTCATCATAAATTATCTGTAAGTCATTCATAAATTGTTGTTTCAATGTAAATCCTTTTTTAATAATTTTTTAACATTTTAATGATAGGTTTTGCTAAAGTAAGTGCTTTTGCACGATGTGAGATATTTGATTTTATATCTTTATCAAGTTCTGCAAGTGTATTATTATATCCAGTTGGAATAAAAATCGGGTCATATCCAAACCCATTATCACCTTTTGGAGTATTTATAACATCTCCATACATCCAACCATGAACACAATATTCACCATATTTTGAAACTATTGCAATGGCACAAGTATAATATCCAGATGTTAATTGAAGATTAAGAGTATTTATATTATCAACTACCATCATCATATTATCTTTATCATTTGCATTAACTCCTGCATATCTGGCACTATAAATCCCTGGTTTGCCATCAAGAATAGGCAAACTTATACCACTATCATCTGATATTACAATGTAATCTTTACTATTTAATTTATCATATATTGCTTTTGCTTTTAAAAGAGCATTCCCTGCAAATGTATCTTCTGTCTCTTCTATCTCAAACTCATCAATAATATCACTATAAACTATTATTTTTTCTTTACATAGACTTTGAAACTCTTTAAGTTTCCCCCTATTTGATGTTGCTAATACTATTGTCATTACTCTTACCTTTTTAATTACTATTTACCTATTTTTAATATAATACGAATATAATTTATAAAAATTTTATCTAAATAAAGGTATAAAAATGTTTAAACAGATACTTCCTCTAAGCTCTATCATAGCTCTCAGATTTTTTGGTCTATTTATAGTATTACCAGTTTTATCAATATATGCGTTGGAGATGCCCAATTCAACTCCATTTTTAGCAGGTTTGGTTGTTGGTGGATATGCTCTTACTCAAGCTGTTTTTCAGGTTCCATTTGGCGTATTAAGTGATAGAATAGGTAGAAAAAAGACACTTCTTTTTGGACTATTAATATTTATTACAGGCTCTGTAATTTGTGCAATGAGTGATAATATATATATGTTAATGTTTGGTAGATTTATGCAAGGTGCTGGTGCAATTGGTTCTGTGGTTTCTGCAATGATAGCAGATTTGGTAAAAGAGGAACAACGTGCTCATGCTATGGCAATTATGGGTGGAACTATCGCAATTAGTTTTGCTGTTGCTATGATTGTTGCTCCTATTGTTGGTGGAACTTATGGGATTGATAAACTATTTTGGCTAACTGCAATTTTATCTGTAATGGCGATTGCTATTTTATTTACAAAAGTTCCTCAACCACCTAAAATTGTACACTCTTATTCGCAAGAGGAATCTAAAATGATAGATATGTTTAAAGATAAATCATTAACTAGAATGTATGTTACATTTTTATTTCACTCATCAATTATGACAATGGCATTTTTTATTATCCCTGTGGTGATGGTTGATACTTTGGAAAATGGTGGATTTGGATGGGAAAAAACAGAACTTTGGAAAGTTTATCTCCCAGCAATGATATTTGGTCTTTTGGCAATGGGTCCAGCAGCCGTATTTGGCGAAAAATATGGAAAAGGTAGAGAGATATTTATCATCTCAATAATCTCAATCTTATTTGGATTTTTGGCAATGGGCTTTGGAGATACCCCGTTTATATTTATAGTTGGTGTGGTATTATTTTTTATTGGATTTAATATGTTTGAACCACTGCTTCAAAGTTTTGTGAGCAAGTTTGCCAAAGTTCACCAAAAAGGTGCAGCGTTAGGTGTGGCTAATACATTTGCTTATACTGGAATCTTTTTTGGTGGAATCTTGGCTGGATATATTATGCAACATTATGATAGAGAAACTTTGTCTTTGATTGTTGTTGGTATATCAATCTTATGGATTCTTTGGGTTGCCACAATGCCAAATCCAGCCAATCGTGCTAATATTTATCTTTCACTTGATATATTTGATAGAGATAAAATTACTGCTCTTAATTCTCATCAAGCAATTACGGAAACATATATTAATGAAACAGAACATATTGCAGTAATCAAATATGAAAAAGATATGATAGATGAAGATACGGTAAGAGGGTTATTACTATAATTCTTTATAGCTATGTTCTAGTTTAATCACAAAATACCAATAATTTGTTATTTTGTGAAGGACTAGCTTCTAAATCTAAAAAATATTTATATTTAAATACCAAAAAAGCTTTTTATAAATGCTCTCTCTTTAGGTGTTTGAATAGATACTTTTACGCTACTATTATCATCTTTTTTTATTATAACACTATTATTTTCTACACTTAAATGAGTTTTTGCCCATTGCTTATCAAGTTCATCTATACGATGAAGAGCTTCAGCAGCACTTGGTTTCTCTTTTGTATCTGTTACAGTATTAATAATTGTTAATCCACCTAGTCGTTTTTCCACTTGATATGGACTATGAATCTTGATAGCTTTATAAATTCTATCCTCTTTGGCTTCAGGTAAAGCTCTTTTCATTGAGACCATTCCCATTATCAAAAAACCTAATAATAGCACAAAAATAAAAACTTTTTTAACTAAACTAACATTATCTTCCGATTTTAAATCACTCATTATTTACTCCAATTTTTAATATAATTTTTTGCTTTTTCATCAAACATTTTCATTCGCTCTTTACCTTTTGGTATAGTTTTTCTTAAATTCTTCATCTCTTTTAAAAAATCACTAATCCCATCAGGAATAAGATTCTGTAGATATATTCTTAGATGTTTTGCCATAGCAGGAGATGTACCAGATGTAGAAATAGCTATAGTTAAATCATCTTTTTTTACATAAGATGGAAATATAAAATCACAATAATTAACTGAATCAACAGAGTTACAAAGGCAGTTATATTTTTTTGATTCTTGAAAAATCTCTGCTTGAAGAGGAATATCATCAACAGCGACTATCACAATTGCAAAATCTTTAATATCACCAACTTTATACTTTCGTTGTTCATAAACTAAACTATTCTCAGAAATATCATTTAACATATCATCAGATAATTCAAGTGCCACTACCGTTATATCTTTTGTAAAATCCAAAAGATGCTCAAGTTTTTCATGGGCAATATACCCACCACCAACAATTAAAATTTTTTTATTATCAAGTTTTAGAAAGGCTGGAAAATAACTCATTAAATATCTTCTCTCATATTTTTATTAGTATAATAACATATTAGTAAAATTATAAACTTAATCTATATCAACATATATTAATTCAAAATAGATTACAATGGTAAAATCAAATAAATAATAAGAAGAATTAATAATATGAAAAATATAAAAGATGAGATATTATCAAGGATACAAAAGAAATTTCCATTAGTTCCAAAACCATTCAAGGTTATTGCAGATGAGTTAGAGATAACAGAAGATGAAGTTTTAAAGATTTTACAAGAGCAGAAGCAAAAGGGTATCATACGCCAAACATCGGCTATTTTTGATACTAAAAGATTAGGATATAAATCTTCTCTTGTAGCATTTAAAATATCACCAGATAAGATTGATAAAGCTGTTGAGATTATCAATTCTCACCCAGGTGTTTCACATAATTATGAAAGAAATCATGATTTTAATATTTGGTTTACAATGGCAATTGATCCAAAATCAAATCTTGGGCTAGACAAAACTATTGAGATATTAGCTTCTTTAACAGATGCAGATGATTATATAATGTTACCAACTTTAAAGCTTTTTAAAATAAATGTAAAATTAAATACAACAGGTAAAGATTCAAAGAAAGAGAAAGTTAAAAAGGTAGAACATAAAGATATAGAGCTTACTCCACTGCATTATGCTGTGATACAAAATGCACAATATGATATAGAGATGATTAGCGAACCATTTGCTCAGCTTATAAAAAAAATTGATATAGATTATGATACTCTCTTTAAAATTCTGCTAGAATTACAAGAAGTAGGAGTTATGAGACGATTTGCATCGATACTAAATCATAGAAAAGCAGGATTTAATGCTAATGCTATGGTTGTATGGGATGTTGATGAAAACGATGGTGAAGCAATTGGAGAAAGAGCCGCTTCATTTAGTGCTGTAAGCCACTGTTATCTACGTCCAAAGTATAAAAATTGGTCATATAATCTCTTTACTATGGTTCATGGTAAGACGACAGATGAGACAAATGCAATCATTGATGAGATGTCAAAAGAGATACCGTCAAAAAGTCATAGACCTTTGTATTCATCACGAGAGTTTAAAAAAGTGCGTATTGAATACTTTACCCCTGCTTTTAAAAAGTGGGAAAACAAATATATAGAAATAGGAGAGTAAAGATGGAACTTTTTTTTGAATTAGAGATAGTATATATTATTATAGGAATATTTATACTGACAATAACAGCAATTGTAACAACAAGAGATTTTGTACCCAAAGTGGCATTTAAAAGAGGAATGTTTGGAGTAAGTTCTTTTCTTATCTTTATGATAGGATTTCATTACTTTATGACAACAGCTAGGATGGCTGGAGTAAAAGAACTTTTTAATGAAGGTGCTACAATTATCTGTGAAAATAGGATGCGTCGAACAATATCTCGTTCAGTATTACTTTCTAAAGATTTAGGATGGAGTATTAAAGGTAATATGTTTGTAAATAGTGATTATGAAAGAGATTTTCATACTTCAAGATGTATAGAATATACAAAGGAAATACCAAAATGATAAAACCAATAGTTATGTTATGCGTGAGTGCAGTAACACTTTTTGCAACAAATAACTTAAATTCTTCACAAGCATGTAAAGCTTGTCATGCAACAATTTATTCAGAATTTCAAAGTTCATCACATAAAAAGGCATCAATATATAATGATGCTGTTCATAAAGCAATATGGGATAAACACCCAGCAAAAGCTAAAGAGAAATATAAATGTGCAAAATGTCATACACCAAGTGATTTAAAATTGATAGATGCACTTGAAAAAGGTCAAAAAGCACTGCCAGAAGATAATTATATCCAAAATACTCAACCAATCTCATGTGCATATTGTCATCAAATCAAAGATGTAAGTTCACACGCTCAAGCTAATAAAAATATTATGACAGATAAACCAAAAACTTTATACTCTGCAAGACTTAACCAAAAAGCTAACTCTAATGTGGAATATAAAGAAGAAACTAGCTGGTTTGGAATGATTAAAGAGACAAGTGGGTCACCATTTCATAATATAGACTTTACAAACGAAAATTTTTATAGTGGTAAAACATGTACAGGATGTCATTCACATAAACAAAATGTAAATAAATTAAAAATTTGTGATATGGAAATTGGTAAAAATAATGTAACTAAAGAGACTTGTATTAGTTGCCATATGCCTCAGATAGAGGGTAGTTTTGCTTCATCAAAAAATACTAAAACACATGCTTATCATGGCTTTACAGGGGTAGCAAACAAACCTCAGCTACTTGGTAAATTTGTAGATTTTGGATTTACAAAAGTATCTAATGGATTTGAGATTAGTATTAAAAATAATGCAAGTCATAGTTTATTACTTCATCCTTTAAGAGTGGGAGAGTTAAAAGTTTCTATTATAAGAGATAATAAAGAACAGAAATTAGAAAGTGTAAAATTTAAAAGAGTTCTTGGAGATGCAAATAATACAGCCGTAATGCCATGGTTAGCAACACAAGTACTTAAAGATGATCATGTTAGAGCTGGTGAAGTTCGTAAAATCAACTTTAAAGCTAATATTCAAAAAGGTGATATAATTAAAGTAAAATTAGGACACTATACAGTTAATCCAAAAGTTGCTCCTAAATTGGGTCTTGAAAATGATAAAGATTTAACAACATTTAAACTCTTTAAAAAAGAACGGTTTATTGTAAAATAATTTATGGAAAAGATAAAAGAGATATTAAAAAGATATGCTAAAGCCTTTATATTTTTGCTAATAGTCACAATATTGATGTTAGCAGGAACAATGGCTGTGATGAGTTTTGGAGATAAAATGGTAACAGAGATTGGAGAACAGATGAAACCAAGAGGGGAGAATTTAATAAAATGAGTTTGTATATGATATTAACAGCAGGTGTTATACTAAGTATAGTATTTCATTTTATAGGTGCTTATGCAGGAGCTAAAAAAATTGTTTGGATAGTGATTGCATTAATGTGGGCTGGTTCAATTAGTATTGCACTAAATGAAGTTAAACCAAAAGGGTATGATGAGATTAAAAAGATGCAAGGTCAATTTGATGATACTGATAAACTTATTGCAGAAGCTGGTGAAGTTGTGTCTTTGTATGAGTTTCTTACAATCAAGAACAGTTACATAATCAATAATCCAAAAAAATAAAAGTTTTATAACTAAATTTATATTTTAGTTATCTTTTAATATCTTAAATAGATTCCGTATCAAGCTTGGAATCTATAATAACTACTATTCTTATCAAAACTTTGAATAACTCTACCAACTCAACAATCTATTAGCACTTTTTTATTAAAATAAGACATTAATTTAGAACCCTAAGGATTAGCATTGAAATACGGTATAGCAAAAGATGAGATAGATGAAGTTTTAGCATCTCATAAACTTTCACAAGAAGATTATAAACATATATTAGAGATACTTAAAAGAGAGCCAAATATGGTAGAAATTGGAATATTTTCTGCTATGTGGAGTGAGCATTGTAGTTATAAATCAAGTAAAAAATATCTAAATGGTTTTCCAACCAAAGCTCCTTGGGTAATTCAAGGGCCAGGTGAAAATGCTGGTGTTATTGATATTGGTGGAGATATGGCTGCTGTATTTAAGATGGAGAGTCATAACCACCCATCATTTATTGAACCATTTCAAGGGGCAGCAACTGGTGTTGGTGGAATTTTAAGAGATATATTTACAATGGGTGCAAGACCTGTTGCCAATCTTAATGCTTTGCGTTTTGGAGAACTTACAGGAGATAGCGAGATAAATAAATATCAAAGACACTTAGTTCGTGGTGTGGTTGATGGGATTGGAAGCTATGGTAACTGTATGGGAGTACCAACAATTGGCGGAGAGATGAGCTTTGATAGTAGCTATAATGGTAATATTTTAGTAAATGCTTTTTCATTAGGTTTATGTAAAAAAGATGAGATATTTCTAGGAATTGCAGAGGGTATTGGAAATCCTGTAATTTATGTGGGAAGTAAAACTGGTAGAGATGGATTAGGTGGGGCTGTAATGAGTAGTGATAGCTTTACAGAAGAGTCAAAATCACTTCGTCCAACTGTTCAAGTAGGCGACCCATTTACAGAAAAATTACTTTTAGAGGCCTGTTTAGAGCTTTTTAAAGAGGATTATATTATTGGTATCCAAGATATGGGTGCTGCTGGGCTAACTTCATCAGCATTTGAGATGGCAGGAAAAACTGGAGCTGGGCTTAAAATGGATTTAGATAAAGTCCCTGCAAGAGAAGAGAATATGACCCCTTATGACTTTATGCTTAGTGAATCTCAAGAGAGAATGCTAATTTGTGCAAAAGAGGGTTGCGAACAACAAATTATAGATATATTTGAAAAATGGGATTTAGATGTAGCAGTAATTGGAGAGGTAACAGATACTGGAAATATGGAACTGTTTTGGCACGGAGAAAAATGTGCTAATATGCCAATTGCACCAGTAAGCGAAGAAGCACCAATATTAGATAGACCAACTTCAAGACCTCAATATCTTGATACAATCAATAACAAAGATATAAACTCTTATGAGAAAGTAGATAATCAAAAAGCATTTGATAAATTAATTAAATCAAATGAAGTTGT
>CAYWFW010000108.1:0-11290 GCA_964457735.1 uncultured Sulfurovum sp.
GTACTATGGGGTTCTATTTGGGGTCTGCTGTGGTTTGGAGTTTGCCTTTTATTATCTTTATTTGGCGATATTTTGGGTGGTTAGTTGCCCCTAGAGCAGATGGGATTAAGGGGTAAGCTTATATTTATATTTGATAACGATTGTCATTTTAATATTTAATTAAGCAACTTTTTGAGATAATCTCTCTATCAGATAAAACTGATAGTAGTTATCAAATTCAAAGGAGAGTTAATATGAGAGAGACAGGAGTAATTGCTTTAAGCTTAATAGCCCTAACAGCTATAGGTATGGGAGCAGATTTAGAGTTAAAAACAAAAGCCAATCTAAGAGCAGGAGCGATACAGATAGAAGATGAGGCAGGAGATAAAAGCACAACTCTTTCTCTGGGTGGTTTAGTTGGGATAGAGACAAAACCAATTCAAGGTTTTAGCATGGGTGCAACCTTTTTTACCACCAATCCACTTTTTGGTAAAGATAATGAGGCGATGTTTTTAAACTCAACCAATGATGGCTACTCAATTTTAGGAGAGTCATTTATTCAAGCTCAATTTGGAAAGACAACGCTCAAAGTGGGTCGTCAGATTATCGATACCCCTTATGCGGATAGTGATGATATAGGAATGGTTCCCAATAGTTTTGAGGGGTATAGTCTAATTAGCAAAGATATAGCAGATACGACTATTATCTTAGCTTCTCTTGATAAGTGGGCAGGAGTTGATACAGAGCAACCTGAAAAATTTAGAAATCTACAAGAGTCTGATGATGCTGTTTTGGCAGGGGGAGTTATCTATGAAGGTGTAGAGAATACAACTCTTCAAGCATGGCACTACAAACTTGACAATGCCAACTTAACCTATCTGGAGGCAGGTTATGAGACCGAAAAATTTAATTTGGCAGGACAATATAGCGACCAAGATAACTCTAACTCGGTTTGGGGAGTATCAGCAGGGGTTAATATTGGAGATTTGGCACTTACTACAGCTTATAATAAGGTTGATGGAGAGGTGATTAATGGTTTTGGTGGAGGTCCATTTTTTACCTCTTCCGAAGACCACACTATAGCAGAAGTAAGTGACCAAGAGGCGTGGTTAGTTGGAGCAGAGTATGGTTATAAACAGTTTACAGGAGCTGTTACACATGTCAATTTTGACAAAGGGGAGAATGAGACCGATTATCTACTTAGATATGCCATGAATGATAACTTTAGTATGGATATTATCTACTCTGATATGTATGATGATGGCAAGATGACACGGCTCTTTGCCAATTATAGTTTTTAAAGACTAGAGAGTCAGGTGTAGCCTATAAAAAATAGCTTATTTTTATAGAATTTTAAATTTTAGAAATTTTAGGGTCAGGTGACAAATCGCTACTTTTAGCCGAGGTCAAGTGTTGAAAATTCACCCACTTTGTGAGTTAGTTTTACAACACTCAACCCCTACCGTACTATCTAGTTATATCCATTTTAAAAGAATGAATAAGTGGTGATTTTAGATTTTTACAATAAATAGGCTACCTTTTACCCATTATTACACATTACATTTTAATATATCGTCTAATTCTATCAATCTCTTTAAAATTAATTTCACCTAATATTATATCAAGAGAATCATCAATAATCAAATCTCCATTTGGCGATATTATAGATGAACTACTTGCCATATCACTATCAGCAGAATTTGATAAAACCACATAACATTGATTCATTACAGCTAATGATTGAGATAAAACTTCAATATGAAATTTTCGTGGTAATCCCCATCTTGATGGAATCAAAACAACATCACACCCTTCAAACTTTTTCCAAATCTCTTTAAATCTAAGTTCAAAACAGATTAAAATACCATAGACAACTCCATCAATCTCAAATTTAACAATATCATCCATTTTTCCTGCTGTAAAATATTTAAGTTCCTCTCCTAAAGTAAAAAGTTTAACCTTATCTTGAACATATACAACCTTAGATTTGTTTATAATAACTGCCGAATTCATAATACCATTCTCTGTTTTTCTAACCAATGTAAGAGCCAAAATTTGATTATCAATATTTGCACAAAGAGTCTCTATCGCCTTATCATAAAACTCTGATGCTTTATCAAAATTATCATAATCAAAAGCAGTCAAAACTACTTCTGGGGCAACTATAATATCAGCTTGTGAGTTATTTTTTATCGCTTGAACTAATCTATTTAAATTAATATTATAATCAGGGTCTGTATCAAATTGTAAAACGGCTATATTTTTATTAACCCTGTTTTTAAAAGTCGTCAAAATCTAAACTTCCTTTTGAATAATTAGTTACATTTCCTTCAAAGAAGTTAGTTTTTTGGTCATTAAATTTTGCAAAATCATCAACCCATTTAATTGGATGTTCTACATTATATAATTTTTTTAATCCAACAGCATTTAATCTTTCATCTGCAAGATATTGGATATACTGTTCAATTATATCATCAGTTAAACCTAAAATTTGACCTTGTGTGATATATTTTCCCCAATCGCTCTCAAGCTTTACAGCATCTCTAAACATATCATAAACATCATCTAAAAGCTCTTGTGTAAATAGCTCAGGTCTCTCTTTTTTTGTTACATTAATCATATTTTGAAATAAAATAAGATGAGTCACTTCATCTCTTTGAATAAATCTTATCATCTGTGCAGAACCCAACATTTTTCCTGAACGAGCCAGTGTATATATATAAGTAAAGCCACTATAAAAATATATCCCTTCTAAAATTTGATTTGCAAACATAGCCTTTACAATATTAGCATCTGTTGGATTTTCCCCTAACTCTTCGTATATTTTTGCAATTGAATCATTTTTATTTTTCAGCATCATATCTTTACGCCAAAGCTCATAAATCTCTTCGCCATTTGTAGAGATACTATCAACCATTACAGCATAACTTTGAGAATGCAAAGCCTCCTCAAAAGCTTGTCGCACAAGTACCAAGTTAATTTCAGGTGATGTAATAAATGGATTTAGATTATCTATAATATTATTAGTTTGTAATGAATCCATAAAGATGAGTTGAGCCAAAACTTTATCATAAGCCTCTTTTTCACAATCAGTTATCATCTTATAATCTCTAACATCCATAGTCATATCCACCTCTTTAGGAAACCAAGTATTATTTAACCTAACCTCCCATAAGTTATAAGCCCACTGATACTTAATATCATTTAACTCAAATATTCCTGTTGGATCTCCACCAAAAATTTTTCTATCTTGTGTTTTTTCTGTAGATTTTGGATTATATATTTTTTTTCTTTGCATAACTCTCCCTTAAATAAAATCTTTTTAATAAAAATTGATTATACTATTATAAGATTAAATTTATAATATCTAATTTGTTACTTATTTTATAAAAAGGTGATATATGAAAACAAGTTTAAAAAATATTTTTATAAAACCCATTCAAGGTTATCAATATATATCAAAGATGTTACCTGATAATTGTAGGTATCATCCAACGTGTTCAAATTATGCTAAGTGGCAATTTGATACCAATAGAGTTGATAAAGCATTGATTGCTACTACCATGAGAATATTAAAGTGTAATCAACTTTTTGCAGGTGGAATAGATTATCCTGTAATAAAATATAAACCTATTAGCAAGATTAAATTATCTTTAGATAAAATTAAAGTAAAATATTGGATTATTAAGAAAGATAAAGATTTATATACAGTTATAAAAGATTATAATGCAGATACTCCTGTTTGATAATTTTAAAGGACTTTTAGTTACTTCTTCTTTTAGTTGTGTTATTATTTGATTTGGTCATCTTTTTTTGGCTAATGAGTACAGAAAATATAAATATAATAAAGGTAAAATTTTATGAGTAAAAAATGTGAGCTTTGTGGTTCAAGTGAAAATTTGGAAAACTATATGGTACTTCCACGAGATGAAGAGATTGTAGTTTGTAGTGTTTGTAAAGAACAGATTGAGGATAACTCTAAAATAGATGAAACACATTGGTATTGTTTGAATGATAGTATGTGGAGTGAAGTTGATGCAGTTAAAGTTGTGGCTTATAGAATGTTCTCAATTATGAAAAATCAAGATATGCTAGAGATGATATATCTTGAAGATGATATTTTAGATTGGGCAAAAGCAGGATTACCACAAGAAGATGAAGAGATTTTAATTTATAGAGATTCAAATGGTGTAGAATTAGCTCATGGTGATACAGTTGTAATTATTAAAGATTTACCTGTAAAAGGTGCTGGATTTACGGCCAAACAAGGAACAGCAGTAAGAAATATTTCACTTGTACAAAAAGATAATACTCATATTGAGGGTCGTGTAAATGGTGTTAAAATTCAATTAAAAACTTGTTTTCTAAAAAAATCATAAATCTTTAAGAGTAAAAAATATCCTTAATACAATAATAAAACAACCTCCCTCTTAAAGAGGGTGGATTAATATAATGCTTTAATATTATCTACTTTTTTTGCTATAAAATCAATAAATTGATTATTATCACTATTAAAACATTTTGCCACAATAAAATCATCATATTTGAGTTTTTGTGCAATTTCACGAGTTTCAATATCTAGTTCAAAGATAGTTTCTGAATTATCTATCGTAAAAGCCAATGGATATATTATAACCTTACGATTTGTAGGATTTCTGATTGTATCAACTAAAGATGGTTCTAACCAACTTGAATTTCCCACTTTTGATTGATAAACAAGTTTTATATCATTAAATTCAAGACCTTTAAATTTGAGATAAGTTTTTAGAGCAGATACATTTGCTTCAACTTGTTTTTCGTAAGGGTCTCCATTTTTAATAATACTAACGGGCAATCCGTGAGCGGATAATAATAAATCATAATCTAGGCTATTTTTATCTTTTATTGCATCAATTATCTGTTCATAAGATGCTTTTATATATTCAAACTCATCATAATAACTATCAATGACTTTAATTGTTGGATGATAGTTTATCTCATCACAAATTTGTTTAATATCTTCTATTGATGATAGTGTGGTGGTTGTTGAGTATTGAGGATACATTGGAAATAGTATAAGTTCACCTACCCAATCTTTTTTTAGTTGAAGCAGTGCCTCTTTGCTAAATGGAGGAACATATCTCATTGCCATATAGATTGGCATATCAAGTTTAGCAGAAAGTTTATCAATAAGTTCACTAGTAAGAGTTGTTAAAGGGGATTTTCCACCAACAAGTTCAAAATTCTCTTTTACCTCATCTAAGCGTTTTGATATAATAATATTTGCTACAAATTTTCGCAAAATTTTATTCATAGGCAAAATATTTTTATCACTAAACATATTTCTTAAGAATAGTTCAACTTCATCAATATTATTCGCTCCACCCATATTTAATAAAAGTAATGCTTTTTTCATTTAATTCTCCTGCCAATTTGCTATTTCTGAAATATCAGGAAAACCATCTAATATCTCCTGATTATTAAAGTTAGTTTTATATGCAAAAGCTTTACATCCCTCTACCCAATAACCTAAATATATCCATCTTAGACCAAGTTTTTTTGCCAATTCTACTTGATATAACAAGGAGTAAGTTCCCAATGATAATCTTGAATATTCATGGTCATAATAAAAATATATAGAACTAATACCATCTTCTAAAATATCAATTAAATCAACACCAATAAGCTTTTCATCTTTGATATAAAGTACCTCTTTTCCAAACTCATAAGCTCCTGCTACAAAGTTTTCGGAATATTCTCTACCTTTAATATTTTGATGTCTCCATCCATCACTTTTCTCTTTTGCTAAATGGTAACTATTGTATAAATCAAGATGATTTTTAGTTAAAGTTGGTTTTTGTATAACTATTTGGGTATCTTTATTTCGTCTTATTGATTTTTTTTGTGAACTAGTTGGTTTAAAATTTTCAACATCTATTCTGAGACTTTTACACTCCGTACAACCATTGCAAATAGGATGAAAAAAATATTTTCCAAATCTTCTCCATCCACGATGTATTACTGCTGTAACAAACTTTGTTGAAGCATGATGAACATATTTATAATTCATTCTTACCTCTTTATTAGGTAGATATGCACACTCATAGTCTAACGTTGAAAAATCTATTGATTCTGGATTTAATTCATTTATATTTTGTTTCATAATCAGGATTTTAGCTTAATTAAATAAACAGCATTTTTTTACTTTTAAATAATATAAAATACTTAAAAAACTGACAACAATTAATGTAATAATAGTAACATTTTTCAGATAACTCTCAACCAAAACTTGATTATCTCCAATAAGATAACCAATACTCAAAAGAACTATCATCCATATAGAAGCACCTAAAGAGGTATATATTGAGAATTTAGTAATATTCATTTGAGAAAGACCCGCTGGAAACGATATATATTGTCTAACTCCTG
Source organism: uncultured Sulfurovum sp. (assembly GCA_964457735.1). Taxonomy (GTDB): domain Bacteria; phylum Campylobacterota; class Campylobacteria; order Campylobacterales; family Sulfurovaceae; genus FS08-3. The sequence continues at coordinate 6,388 of CAYWFW010000108.1, forward strand.
GAATCAAACGACCATTAAATGTTGAGATTTCACCATGTTTTTTAAAAAAATCTTCTAATTTATCTAGTGTTGTCTCTTTAAAAAAAAACTTATCACCATATTTAATTAAAAAAGCTCTTCCATATTTAATTGCCAAAAAATAGTTAAATAAAGCTCCAACAAGAGAACCGAATAACCCTGCAAAAAATGCAAGATAAATATTCATCTCACCAGTAAAAGCTAGATATCCAGCTGGAATCATAACAATTTCACTAGGAAAAGGGAAAAAGCTACTCTCTAAAAACATAAGAAAAAAGATACCAAAATATTCTATATCTCCTATGCTTTGAACTATAAAATGGGCTATTTCGTGCATATATTATTCAGAAAATGCACCAACAGATGTAACTCTATCATATCTTTTTTGAAGCATCTCTTCTGTTGATAATGCTTTAAGCTCTTTTATACTTTCTAAAAAATAATCTTTTAATAAAAATGCAGCACCTTTTTTATTTCTATGAGCACCCATCATAGGCTCATCAATAATATCATCAATTAACTTATGTTCTAAAAGATAATTTGGTGTAATTTTAAGTGCTTTTGTTGCTTGTTCAACCTTTTTTGGATCACTCCATAAAATTGCCGAACATCCCTCTGGAGAGATAACAGAAAATACAGAATATGTCATCATTGCGAATTTATCACCAACACCAATTGCTAATGCTCCACCACTTCCACCTTCACCAATTACAACAGATATAATAGGAACTTTTACACTAATAAACTCAAATAAGTTTCTAGCAATTGCCTCACTTTGACCTCTCTCTTCAGCACCTAATCCTGGATAAGCTCCTGGAGTATCAATAAGAAGAAGCACAGGTATATCAAATTTTTCTGCTAATTTAACGGCACGAAGAGCTTTTCTATATCCTTCAGGATTTGGCATACCAAAGTTTCGCATTATTTTTCTTTTAATACCACGACCTTTTTGTTCCCCAATAACCATCGTTTTTTGACCATCTATCCAGCCAATATAACATACCATTGCTGTATCATCTTTAAATGCTCTATCTCCATGAATTTCATAAGATTTATCCATAATATTTCTTATATAATCCAATGAATAAGGACGGTCAGGATGTCTTGCAAGTTGAAGTTTTTGGTAATCACTCAAAGAGTTAAAACTTTTTTTAACCTCTTTTTGAAGGTCTTTTTGAAGTTTTTCTATTAAACCCTCATCAGAGACAGCTGTTGCTATCTCCATCTCATTCATCACTGCTTCAATATTTTTTTCAAACTCTAAATATGTAGGCATATCATCACCACCTATACTTTTTTAAATATTATAACACCATTTGTACCACCAAAGCCAAAAGAGTTGCTCATTGCAACATCTACTGTAGCTTTTCTGGCAACATTAGGTACATAATCTAAATCACAATTTTCATCAGGATTTTCATAATTTATGGTTGGAGGCAAAATACCATCTCTCATAACCATAAGAGTAGTTACTGCCTCTATCGCTCCAGCCGCTCCCAAACAGTGACCTAATTGCCCTTTTATTGAACTTACAGGTGGACAGTTCTCTTTAGCCCCAAATACCTCTTTAATTGCAGCTGTTTCATTTTTATCATTAGCAGGAGTACTTGTTCCATGAGCATTAATATAATCTACTTTAGGATTCTTTGCCATTCTCATTGCTGCTTTTATTGCTCTTAATGGACCATCAACTACAGGAGAAGTTATATGATTAGCATCACCACTCTCCCCTAAACCAATAATTTCAGCATAGATATTAGCTCCTCTAGCTTTTGCACTTTCATACTCTTCAAGTACTAATGCTCCTGCACCCTCACCCATAACAAAACCACCACGAGTAGCATCAAAAGGGCGAGAAGAACCTTGTGGATTATCATTATCTGTAGATAAAGCTTTCATGGCTGCAAATCCCCCGATACCAGCAGGACAGATAGCAGATTCTGCACCAACAACTAACATCTTATCTGCTCCATCAATCATTATAGTTTTAACCGCTTCACTAATAGCATGAGTTCCAGCAGCACAAGCCGTCACAGAAGATAAATTTGGACCTTTTAAACCATGATAAATTGATATAAATCCACCAAGCATATTAACTAGTGATGATGGTATAAAAAACGGTGATATTCTTCGTGGACCTCTATTTTCACATATAATAGAGTTTTTAGCAATATTAGGTAAACCACCTATTCCAGAAGCAGAAGATACTCCAAATCGTTCAAAATCTATATTATCTGAAAAGTTTGCATCAGCCATAGCTTCATTAGATGCTTGAATTCCAAGTTGTATAAATCTATCAGCTTTTTTTATCTCTTTTTTATCCATTACTGATGATGGATCAAAGTCTAATATCTCTGCTGCAATTTTTACAGAGTGAGCAGAAGCATCAAAAGATTTTATCTCTTTGATACCACATTTAGCATCTAATATTGCTTTAAAAGAACTCTCTTTATCTAAACCAACGCTATTTATCATCCCTATTCCAGTAACAACCACTCTTCTCATCAATCAACCCTTAATTTTCTATTATTAACAAAATATATCTAAAATATATAAAAATAGCAACAAAATAATATTATTATTTTTATATAACTTAATTTCTATACAAATCTATTATTATAGAATTGTATAGTTTGTGTTATTTATTTTCTTCAATAAACTTAATTGCATCAGAAACTGTAGAGATACCCTCAGCCTTATCATCTGGAATTTCAATATCAAATTCTTCTTCAAGAGCCATTACAAGCTCAACAACATCAAGTGAATCAGCACCTAAATCTTCTACAAATTTAGATTCTTCTTTTACTTCATCAGGACTTACATTTAGTTGTTCAACAACAACATCTCTTACATCTTCAAATAGTGCCATTAGTCACTCCTTATCTTTATAAAAATACAATTTAGATTATATCAGAAAAAGTATAAAAATATCTTTCTTCAAGCCCCTTAATCTACAAAGTTTCTAAAAATGTGAAATAATTATATATATTTAAGATATAAATTTGGCAAATATCCATATATAGATACAATTATAAGAAAAACTAATAAAAGATATAATAGCATAAATTTATTATATTTAGATGCAACAAATCCACCAATAAATCCAACTATCATACCAGAGATATGAGCACTCATATCAATTGATGGAAATGCTAATCCGATTAAAAGATTAATACCTAATATAACAGCCACATTATTCATCAACTCTTTAAAATTATTTAGTAACCTTTTTCTATGTACAATAAAAAAAGCAACTAATGCTCCAAAAATACCAAAGATTGCCCCAGAAGCTCCTATTATAAGCGATAATGGATGAAAGTATATAGATGCTAATCCTCCAATAATACCACTAGCAAGATATATAATAATGTAATCTTTGCTACTAAAATAACCCTCTATAGCTCTGCCAACTATTACTAAAGATATGGTATTCATAGCAAGATGAATAAGTCCACCATGTAAAAACATTGCTATTATAATTCTATACCACTCATTTTTAAGTGCCACAAATGGACCAAAAATAGCTCCATTTTTTGCTAAATCTTCAGAATTTATATCGATTAAATTACCACTCATTATAATACTATATATATAAGTTAGCATTATCATAATAGATATACTATATGTTACTTTATATCTTTTAAACTCATTAATATCCATTATCTTAAAGCCGTACAGGAATATTATATTTTTTTAAATAATTTTTTAAATCCATAATATCTATCTCTTTAAAGTGAAATATACTAGCAGCCAAAGCAGCATCAGCATTGCCAATAGTAAAAGAATCTTTAATATGCTCCATAGTCCCAGCTCCACCACTTGCTATTATTGGAATATTTGTAACCTCCCCAATTTTTGCATTAAGAGTATTATCAAAACCAGCTTTTGTTCCATCTGCATCCATTGATGTAACTAATAATTCCCCTGCACCTCTATTATACATCTCTTTTGCCCACTCTATTGCATCAATTTTTGTATCATTTCTTCCACCATGTGTAAAAATATGCCACTTATTCTCTGATACTCTTTTTGCATCAATTGCCACAACTATACATTGAGAACCAAATCTCTTGGCACTTTGATTTATAAAATCTGGATTTTTTATTGCCGCTGAATTGATACTTATCTTATCACATCCAACATTTAAAAGTGAATAAATATCATTTAACTCTCTAATTCCTCCACCAACAGTTAATGGTATAAAAACCTCCTTTGCCACCTCTTTAACAACATCTACAATAGTAGCTCTCCCCTCATGAGTTGCTCCAATATCTAAAAATGTAATCTCATCAGCACCCTCTTGATTATATCTTTTTGCCACCTCCACAGGATCTCCTGCATCTCTTAACCCCACAAAATTAACACCTTTAACTACTCTACCACCTTGAACATCAAGACAAGGGATAATTCTTTTTGCAAAATAATCCATAAATTTCCTAATTTTTAATATCTGTAATTATACAGAAAAAATCTAAACACTTATATACAAGTTATTTTTAATTAATAAGTCACTTTAGGAAAATAAAAAATAAATTAACTTCAAGATTTTAGCATATTTATGGTATATTTCAAAAAAATTAAGGATATAAAGATGAATGTAGAAAAAATAAGAAAAATATGTCGTCCATTTAGAATAGTATTGGGTTTAGGTTTGATTGGTGCTGGAGTTGCAACTTCAATTCCATGGTTCTTTTTGGGGATTGTTCCACTAATCGCAGGGATAATAGATTTTTGTCCATTATGTAAAATTACTGGTCAATGTGATATTCTCCCTAAAAAAGAGAAAAAAGAGGATGAAGCGTAGAATAATATAAAATAAAAGGGGAAAAGATGAAACATTTAATAGATACTAATGATTTGAGTGATAAGCAGATAGATGATATAC
>CAYWFW010000109.1:0-2914 GCA_964457735.1 uncultured Sulfurovum sp.
ATAAAAAATTCATTTTCTGGCCCAAAGTATGCTACATCACCAACACCAGCTTCTGCAAGATACTCTAATGATTTAGCAGCGATACTTCTTGGACATTTAGCATACATCTCTTCATTATAAATATCATATACACTACAAATAACGATAATTGTGCTATCTGCTGTAAATGGGTCTAAGAATGCTGTTTCAACAGATGGCTTTAAAATCATATCAGATTTGTTGATTGGTTGCCATGCATCAATACTTGAACCATCAAAAGGCATACCAAAATCAAGTTGATTTTGAGTAACTGCACTCATTCTGTAACTGATATGATGCCATGCACCTTTAATATCTGTAAATCTAAAATCTACGAATTCAACCTCGTTCTCTTCACAAAAACTAAAAAACTCTTTTGTATTATTAACAAATTTACCCATTATATCTCCTAGAAATTTTAATACAAAAATTATAACCTAAAAAAGTAGCTATAATCTTGATAAAGTGATGAAAGATTAATCTTTTATCTTTTTATGTCCTCAAATGAAACAATTAAGGAAAAAAAGCTATGATTCGTTTATGAAAAATATTATACAAAAACTAGATTTAGATAATTATATTGACAATTTTGAGAATTTCTTTGCAAGAGTAAAACCTGTGGCAATTTCGGGAGATATTAATCAACACTATAAATATATAAAAGCTCTGAGTACAATTGAATTCCCTTCACCAAAGGAGATACCAAATTTAGATGGTGAATTAAATCGTCTTAAAAAACAAGCGATTTTATCATTAGATGAACTTTATTCTTTTATAATAATTATTACATATTTTAATAAACTCAAAACTTTATCACTTCCACATCCTCTTTCATCTTGGATAAATGAGATTGAAGTACCAGATGAGATTTTGGCAACAATCTCTTATTTTAATGATGAAGGTGATATAAATTCCCAGCAAGACAAGGAACTTTTCTCTTTAGAAAAAGCTATTAAACAAAATAAAATAGATATAAAAGAGATGCTATATAAACTTGTCCATTCAAGCAGATTAAGAGATTATCTTGTGGATAATCAAATACACTTTAATAATGGCGAAGAAACAATCTTAGTAAGAGGTGGGTTTAATAATGCAATAAAAGCTACTGTTATTGGTAGAAGTGCCTCAGGCTTTTTTTATATTATCCCTCAAAGTATATCTCATTTAAAAGAGAAAGAATCTATATTACTTAGTAAAAAAGAGGAGATAATTTATAGATACTGTAAAGATATTTCGGCAGTTTTCTATAAATGGGAAAGATTTTTAAATTATGTAAATAAAGAGTATGATAGATTTGACCATTATCAAGCAAGGGTAAAATTTGCATCATCTAATGAATATCAGTTTATTTTGCCACAAAAGACTAAACAAGTAAAACTTTCTGAATTTGCTCATCCTGCCATAGAAAATCCAGTTTTAATTAATCTTGATTTAAATCATAAAATTATGTTAGTAACTGGTGTAAATGCTGGTGGTAAAACCATGTTGTTAAAATCTCTTTTGGGTGCTGTTTATATGAGTAAATATCTGCTCCCTTTTAAATGTAATCCTCATAAAACAATAATTGGTCACTATAAAAATATAGAAGCTGTTATTGATGACCCTCAGTCCGTTAAAAACGATATTTCCACTTTTGCAGGAAGAATGGTAGAGTTCTCTAAATTATTTGCAAAAAAAGATGCAATTGTTGGAGTTGATGAGATAGAACTAGGAACAGATAGTGATGAGGCTGCAAGTTTATTTCGTGTTATGCTTGAGGCTCTTAGTAAACGAGATATTACATTTATTATCACCACTCACCATAAAAGATTAGCGTCATTAATGGGGGCAGATGATAGTGTATCTTTAATTGCTGCGTTATATGATGAAGAAAGACGATTACCAACTTATACATTTCTACAAGGAAGCATAGGAAAAAGTTACGCTTTTGAAACAGCTCAAAGATATGGAGTGCCAGAGAATATAGTGGCAAATGCAAAAATTGTGCATGGTGAGGATAATGAAAGATTAAATGAACTGATAGAGAAATCAACTTCACTTGAACGAGAGATGAGAGCTAAAATAAAAGAGGTTGATGAGACTCAAAATAATCTAAAGAAAAAAGAGCAATATCTTTTGAATCAACAAGATATTTTAGAAGATAATTATAAAAAACGGGTTTTTGAGATGGAGAGTAGATATAATGAAGCTATCAATATAGCTAGAGATGCTCTAAAAGTTCAAGAATCTACAGAGGGTAGAAGATTGCTTACAGAAGCTCATAAATCTAAAAGTATTAAAGATAAAACAGAAAAACCTCTTCAACCAAAAATCCCTTTAAAATTAAAAGATAAGATAAAATATAGAAGTCATAGAGGTGAGTTGATTGGTATTAGAGGAAAAGATGCTACAATTTTAGTTGATGGAATGAAGATGAGAGTCCCATTATCTGAACTTAAAAAATCTGGTAATCTTCCAAAACAAAAGGTAAAAAAGAGCAAAGTTAATATCCATATTCAAAAGGGTAATGCTGGTGTATCGATTAAACTTTTAGGAATGTATGGTGATGAAGCGATTGATAGTGTAGATAAATTTTTATCTGATGCATTAGTTAATGGATTGAATGAAGTTCAAATTATCCATGGAACTGGCGGAGGTATTTTAGCAAAACTTGTGGCTGAATATCTATCATCTCACCCTAAAATTAATAAATATTATAGAATGTCAGGGAATTTGGGAATAACTGTGGTTGAGCTATAATGTTAAAAATTCAAGAAATTGCCCAAATACTAATGAAATAAGCAATATAATGGTGGGTTTCACCCACCCTACTAATGGTTTTTTGCCGTAGGGTGGGTGAAACCCACAAAAATATTATATTAAAAATTCTTATTTCATTGACATTAGGCTATCCCCT
>CAYWFW010000110.1:0-5474 GCA_964457735.1 uncultured Sulfurovum sp.
TTTGAACTTTTATATCTATCAAAGAATTGAACTTTTATATCTATAAAGAACCCTTTTATTAATATCTTAAATTCAGATAATTTGTTTATTGACTTAATATAAATATCTAGGTTTTGAACTTTATTTATCAAAGATATAGTTTTTTTATAACTTAATGCAAACCATCTAAAGTTTAGAAGTTTAAATTTTGTGACATTAAAAATCCAAAATGTAAAAATAGCTAAAGGTATTTTAAGTATATATAAGACTGCCCCTGTAATCATTTGACCTTTTATAAAAAGAACACCTGCTAAAAGTCCAGCACCCTCAACGATTAAAAGAAGAGTGGTAAAGATTAATAATGCTATATAAGAGTTTACTTTTTTAAGTTGAATCTCAAATTTTTTAACAATCTCTAAAGAGTGAATATATTTATATATTGGTTGGGCAATACCTTCCCATATAATCTCTTCAAATATTATAAAAACAATAACTAAAAAAAGTTGGATTAAAAAAAGTAGTTTGTGGAGCATAATTTTAAAAAAGTTCATAACTAACCTATAATATTTCTTTTATTGTATCAGAATATTATTTACAATTGTATTATATATTAAACCAACTATAGAAGTTGGCTTAGTTTTGGTAGACTATTTACGACGAAGCTCTTTAATTCTTGCAGCTTTACCTTTTAATTCTCTAAGATAGAACAATTTAGCTCTTCTTACTCTACCTCTTCTTAGAACCTCTATATTTTTAACACTGTCTGAATATATTGGGAAAATTCTCTCTACACCAACACCATTTGCACCAGTTCTTCTTACCATAAAAGTTCTTCCAGTTCCTTCGCCTCTAATAGCGATACATACACCTTCAAAAATCTGAACTCTCTCTTTTGTACCCTCTTTAATATTTACACCAACTCTTAAAGTATCTCCAGCTCTAAAATCTGGGATATTTTTCTCTGCTATTTGAGCATTCTCAAAATTATCTATATATTTATTTCTCATTTATTTTCCTCTTGTTTTACTATCTGATATAAATCAGGTCTAAAAAATTTTGTCTTAGACATTGATAGTTTTTGTTTTAAGTCTGAAATTTTACTATGATTTCCCTTTGAATAATATAAAATAACAGATTTGTCATTATATTTATAAGGTTTAGTAAAGGATGGAGCTTCTAATATTGATTCTTCATAACTCTCTTCATCTAAAGAGCTACTATTTCCCAATACTCCATCTATATTTCTGCTAATTGCATCACATAGAACCATACTAGCTAATTCCCCACCCGTAAGAATATAATCACCAATAGAAAACAGTTCATCTGCATATTGTTCAATAACCCTCTCATCAATCCCCTCATATCTACCACTTACAAATACAATATGCTCTTTTTTACTGAGCCTTTTTGCATCATTTTGAGTAAATTTTTTACCAACAGGAGTTAAAAAAATTATATGAGCTTTTTTTGAGGTATCTAAAATATTATCTATTGTTGAGGATAATGGTTGAGGAGTCATTAACATTCCAGCTCCTCCTCCAATCATAGGGGAATCAACACGATTATGTTTATCTTCGGTGTAGTCTCTTGGATTAAAAAAATCTATTGATATTTTGTTAGTTTTAATTGCATTAGATAAGATGCTATCTTGAAAATAGCCCTCTATTATAGAAGAGAAAAGTGTAACAAATGAAAATCTCATTATTAACTGGCCTCTAATATATCTTTTGTATCTTTAGTCTCTATTTTTTTCAAAGTTGTATCACTTTTAATAATATATCTAGGAATATATGGAACTAAAAAAGTCTTAGCAAAACCTTCATCTATTAATGATTTTGAAGTTGAAATCAATAAATAATCAAGGTCTAGTATCCTTTGAATATCAGATACTTCACCTAACATATCACTATTATCATAAAAATCACAACCAATTATATCAAACCAAAAATGTTCTGATTCAGCTAAAATACACTCTTTTTTTGTTTTAGATTGCGATACATAAATTTTACAATTTGTAAGTTTTTTAGCAATATCAATAGCTTCATAACCTCTAAATCTAATAATCCCTCTTTTAAGATTGATATCAACTATCTCTAGTTCTCCTCTATCACTCTCAAAAAATGAACCAATTTTAAATTGTTCTGGGAAATCTGTATGAAGATGAAACTTAAGGTCACCCCATAATCCTACTGTTTTGCCTATTTGAGCAATAAAAAAATAATCTTTTTTCATTATATTAACTTAAATAGACTTAACATTAATTCGATAGTTTTTACCACCTTTTGCTTTACAACCAGATATAAATGTCTTGATAGAGTTAATCATACGACCCTCTTTACCAATCAATTTACCTATATCATCACCTAAAGCATATATGGTAATTTCATCTGGTGCATCATCAAAAGACTTAATTTCTACTCTAATATCATCTGGATTATTAACCAAAAGTTTAGCATATGAAGATATTAACTCTTCTACCATAATATTATTTACTTGCTAATCTTGTAACTGTTGGACTCATTTTAGCACCAACACTTAACCAATAATTTAATCTTTCTTTATCTAGTCTTAAATCTTTTTCTACACTTACTGGATTATAATAACCAATTGATTCAATCCAGCCACCATCTCTTCTTTTTCTACTATCTGTAACTACTATTCTATAAAATGGTTTCTTTTTTCTTCCCATTCTTGTCATTCTAATAACTGTCATATCATTCCTTTAATTTATCTTTGTAACTTGATTTATACTTCTAAAAGTACTCACTACTATTTTATTATATAAAAATATAGTAGTCAAAACTTAAATATGGACGACATTATACCATAAAATGCTAAAAGTTCTTATATAGTTTTTTATATAAACTTTTTATTCTATAGCATACTCCATCATCTTGCTAGAAAGGTACCATTTTGCTTCTTCTTGAGTCATATCATTTAAGTAAATAACTTGATGATATAGATTTATTGTGCTAAATGGTTTTGGGATAATAAATTTATCCCACGAAGAGAGTTGCCAATATGAATTTGGTCTGTAATTAATAATCATAACAGGTATTCTAAGCTTTATAGCTAAAGCAGCAGCTCCATCATTCATACTATATCTAGGACCTCTTGGTCCATCAGGTGTTATTAATATCGTTCTACCATCCTTTAAATCTTTTAAGGAGTTAATTAATACACTTCTTGCACCCTTTTTTGTTGAACCCCGAAGAGGTTTAATTGATAAATATAATAATATTTTACTTATTAACTCTCCATCATGATGCTGACTAATCATAGCTGATGTTTTAATATCTTCTCTTATCTCTCTATATGCTAACGGAGATATAAAAAGTTCAGAATGCCAACAAAGTGCTATCGCTTTATCTTTAATTGGTTCATCAATAAAGTGATATTTTTTTTTGCTACTCCACCAGATTAGTTTTATAAATATATAGATTAATCGTGGCATTACTATTGTGGCTATTTTTCGTAGAAGTAGCTTCTTTTTTTGTTTGAAGTCTATCATAAGTTTAATCTATAGGTCAATACTATTCATAAGCTTTACTTCTATGTAATACTCTACCAATAGTTATAGTATTTGATACATTTGGATACTTTTCTAAATCTTTAATGGCTAATAGTATTTCTCTTGCTTGTTTAAAATCTATTTTATTAATATCTTTTTGAGCTTTTTTAACTATACTAACCTTCAATATTATACTCTTTTAACATCTCATCAATATCTTTTATACCTTGTGTATCTTTTTTTGCTTCCTCAAAAAGTTGAATATCATTTAAGTTATCATTTGTAATATTTTCCACCTTTACATCTTGAAAGTTACCTAATAACCACATAATTTTATCTATCATATTATCTTGAATTTCTAATCTTAAAGTTTGCATTAATTTCCTTTATAATATAGATATTAAATCAATATTCCATCAAGTGAAGCACGAGATATTTTTGTAATTTTAACTTTTTTAATTTGTCCTAATAGCTCTTCACTGCCATCAATATAAACCAATCTTCCACCATCGCTTCTTCCAGAGATTCTATTTCCAGTTTTTAGCTCGTCAAAATAAACAAACTCCTCTTTTCCCAACTGTAATTGCATAATCTCATCTAAAATCTCAGTATGTCTTTTTTGTAAAATAGTTAATCTTTCCCCTGCTAATTCAGGTGTAACCTTATTTTCAAAATCAATAGCTTCGGTATGAGGTCTTGGAGAATATTTAAAAGAGAAAAGCTGATCAAATCTAACCTCCTCTAAAACTTTCATAGATTCCAAAAAATCTTCATCACTTTCTGTTGGAAACCCAACTATAATATCTGTAGAGATTGTAACTTCTGGCACAAGTTCTCTTATTTTTTTACAACGATTTAAAAAGTTCTCTTGTGTATATCCTCTTTTCATCTCTTTAAGTACTTTGCTAGATCCACTTTGAAGAGGTACATGAATTTGTTTACATATCTTAGGATTTGATGCAAACTCTTCTAAAAACTGATCATCCATATGCAAAGGGTGAGGTGATGCAAATCTAATTCTCTCTAAGCCATCTATTTTTGATATTTTTTGTAAAAGCTCTGTAAAAGAACATTGTTCATCACTATTAAATCTTCTTCCATAATTATTCACATTTTGCCCTAAAAGCATAACCTCTTTAGCACCACTATTTACAGCTTTTGTAATCTCAGAAATAATAAGATATGATGGGATAGAAATCTCCTCACCTCTTGTTGCAGGAACAATACAATATGTACACTGTTTGTCACAGCCTATTGATATATTTACCATAGATTTAAGTGAATTATTTCTATATTCTCCAAAATCATATTCACTTTCATCAAAGTCAATATCAACCTCAACAGAGTGTTTTTTTTCTAAGACTTGATTTATTTTGGATACATTTCTTGCACCTAATACAAAATCCACAACAGGAGCTCTTTTTATAATCTCATCACCTAAATGACTAGCAGTACATCCACAAACACCTATTTTAGCACCACTCTTTTTTCTTTTTTTAAAAACACCTATCTCTGAAAATAATTTTGCAACAGGTTTTTCACGCACACTACAAGTATTAATGATAATTAAATCAGCATCTTCAATATTATTTGTAAGGTTATAAGGTTCTTTTTTATTAAGTTCAGCAATAAGATGTTCACTATCTCGGCTATTCATCGCACAGCCAAGAGTCTCTAAGAAAAGTTTTTTCATTTAATTCTACTGTACAATATGAACTTCATATATATACTCATTTTCATCGAGACCATATTTAACCTCTCTCATATAGATAGAGTACTCTTTATCTTCAAAATATTCAATAAGTTCTTTTAACTCTTTGTGTGAATTATCTTTATCAAAATAAAATATTGTCTTTTTATCTAATTGCTCTTCTATCTTTGCTATATCTATAACTTTTGGTTTTGATTTTAATGTTGTTCTTGCTAATTTTAATTTCATTTTATAAATCCCTTTTTATATTTAAAAAAAAATATATCTTTGAGA
>CAYWFW010000111.1:0-3128 GCA_964457735.1 uncultured Sulfurovum sp.
TCAATCGTTATTATATCTAATTATAATTTACCTTGGCTTTTACATTAAAAATACTATAAGTAATTATTTTATTAAGAGCCAATAAGTTATCAATTAAAAAATATAAAGATGAGGTAAATTAAGGAGGATATTCTTTAATATAGATGGGAGTTTAACCCATCACCTTTTTAACTTATTTTAAAAGTCAAGACTACAACTCAGCCATAACCTCTTTTGCAATTGCAATTGTCTCTTCAATCATCTCATCGGTTGTTGCTGTTGAGATAAAACCAGTTTCATAAGACGAACAAGCTAAATATACACCTTTATTTAACATTTTTCCATGAAATAAAGCAAATTTATCTGTATCATTTTTCATTGCATCATCAAAGTTCATAACTTTTTTATCGCTAAAGAAAAATCCAAACATAGAGCCTCTAGTATCTGTAACAAAAGGGATATTCAAATCATCAGCAATTTGTTGAAATCCTTGCATAAGTCTATCTGCTCTTAAAGACAAAGTATCATAAATTTCAGGATTAGCCTTTAACTTTTGAAGAGATGCAAGACCAGCACTCATCGCAATTGGATTTCCACTTAAAGTTCCTGCTTGATATACTGGACCTTCTGGAGATAATGAAGACATAATCTTAGCACTTGCTCCAAATGCACCAACTGGCATTCCAGCTCCAATAACTTTACCTAGCGTTACAATATCAGGTCTAACTTTGCTAATCCCTTGAGACCCTGTTAAAGATGCTCTAAATCCACTCATAACTTCATCAAAAATCAGTAAAGCACCATTTTTATCACAAAGTTCTCTAATCTGTTCTAAAAACTCTTCAGTAGCAGGAACAAGACCCATATTCCCAGCAATTGGCTCAATAATAATTGCCGATATATCATCGCTATCTTCAAAACATTTTTCTACACTTTTTATATCATTATATGTTGCTAAAAGTGTATGTTTTGTTAAATCTGAGGGAACACCAGGGCTACTTGGAGTTCCAAAAGTAACAGCTCCACTCCCAGCTTGAACTAAAAGTGAATCACTATGACCATGATAGCACCCTGCAAATTTGATAATATTATCTTTGCCAGTTACACCTCTTGCAAGTCTGATTGCACTCATTACTGCTTCTGTTCCACTACTAACAAATCTAACTTTATCGATGCTATCAAACATATCTACAATCTCTGAGGCTAATTTAGTCTCTGTTATTGTTGGAGCTCCAAAGCTTAATCCATTTTTTACACTTTGCTCAACTGCTTTTTGAATATCCTTGTCACAATGACCAAAAATAAGTGGACCCCAGCTTTGAACATAATCTATATATCTGTTTGCATCAATATCTATAAGATAACCACCTTCCCCTCTTTCTATAAATGGAGGAGTTCCACCAACACTAGAAAAAGCTCTAACAGGAGAATCAACTCCACCAGGAATTACACTATAAGCCTCTTTAAATGCTTCTATACTATTATCAAACTTCATATAACTATAGACTCTCTTTTGCTTTTGTAAGAGCTTCTATAACTGCGTCAATATTTTCTTTTGGAAGATGTATTTTCCAGTCTGGCTCATTTGATTCTGCTTTTAAAGATATTCCAATACTTGCCACACTTGCACTATCTTTTCCATAAGGTTCAGACACTACATTTACTGTAATTTTCCCATTTTTTGTACCATCTAAAGTCATTGTTGCTATCTCTGTTGTATTATTCATTTTTAAATTCCTTTGTATTAATAATTTTTATATTATCATAATATAACACAAAATAAGATAAAATCTATTTAACTATTTTTAGGAGATTTATGTGAGTGTAGAGATTGTATCGTCAAGAGATGAATTGGATTTAGTATATAATTATCTTAGTGATAATTTAAAAGATAATAGTATCATTTTTTTAAATGGTGATTTGGCATCTGGAAAGACCACTTTAACATCTTATATTGTTAAGAAAAAGAATCTCAGCGATTGTGCTACCTCTCCCACATTTTCACTTCAAAACTCTTATGATGATAAATTATTTCATTATGATTTATATCGTAAAAGTTATGATGAGTTTATGGAGATGGGACTTTTTGAAGAGTTTGAAAAAAATGGTTGGCATATTGTGGAATGGGGTGGAGATAGTTTAAAAGAGTTTTTACAAAGTGCTGGTTATGATATAATATCTATAGATATTACCCCTTTAGAAAATAAACGAAAATATATTATAAAGAGAGACTAATTGCACACTTTACAAGCTAATAATCTATCTAAAGTGATTAAAACCACTCAGATAGTTCATAATATTTCACTTACTATTAAATCAAAAGAGGTGGTTGGACTACTAGGTCCAAATGGAGCAGGAAAAACAACAACTTTTTATATGATATGTGGATTAACAGATGCAACTGATGGGACAATTTTTTTAGACAAAAGAGATATTACAACTCTTCCATTAACCTCTCGTGCTAAATTAGGTATTGGTTATCTTCCACAAGAATCTAGTATATTTAAAGATTTGACAGTTGAGGATAATATGCTAATAGCAGCAGAAGCATTTGGACTTGATAAAGATAAAATTAAAGAGAGAATAGATAAATTATTAGAACTGTTTAGTATTAAATCTATACGAAATAGAGAAGGTTTTAGACTTAGTGGTGGAGAGAGACGAAGAGTGGAGATTGCAAGAGCATTAGTAGCAGAACCAAAGTTTTTGCTTCTTGATGAGCCATTTGCAGGAGTTGATCCTATTGCAGTATTAGATATTCAAAATATTATTAAACAACTTATTGATTTAGATATGGGAATTTTGATAACAGACCATAATGTCAGAGAAACACTTGATATTTGTGATAGAGCTTATGTTATGAGAGCTGGAGAGATGTTAGCTTTTGGTTCATCAGATGAGATAAAACAAAATGCTGATGTAAGGAAATACTATTTGGGTGAAAATTTCTCTTTTTAAGGATATATAATGATAAAAAAACTATTTTCTTTAGATTACCATCCAGAGCTAATTAAAATAATGAATCAGTCATCACTTGGTATATTTGCATTATAATAATGGTCTATTATGTGCTAAAAATATAGATAATGGGGTTGTTTTTATTATTAAAATACCTATATAATATATATCACAGCTATTTTTTAATTCTT
>CAYWFW010000112.1:0-14347 GCA_964457735.1 uncultured Sulfurovum sp.
ACCCGAGTGGCCAAAGGGGGCAGACTGTAAATCTGCTGGCTATGCCTTCGGAGGTTCGAATCCTCCCTCCACCACCATTGCGGGAGTAGCTCAGTTGGCTAGAGCATCTGCCTTCCAAGCAGAGGGTCGCCGGTTCGAGTCCGGTTTCCCGCTCCATTAAAATTATGAGATTTGGTTAAACTGGGAGCTGAAGATTTACTTCTTATTACATGCTTCTTGATAAAAATCCCTAAAAAAGCTAAAAGTTGTTGATGCCCATATAGCTCAGAGGCAGAGCACTTCCTTGGTAAGGAAGAGGTCGGCGGTTCAATTCCGCTTATGGGCTCCACTTGGGGCTTATAAAATTAAATTCTACGGAGGAAGTCCAAAATGGCAAAAGAAAAATTCGAAAGAACCAAACCGCATGTAAACATCGGTACAATTGGTCATGTTGACCATGGTAAAACAACACTAACTGCTGCAATTACTGCAGTTTTGGCAAACAAAGGTCAAGCAGAGAAAAGAGATTATTCTCAAATCGACAATGCACCAGAAGAGAGAGAAAGAGGTATTACAATTGCTACGAGCCATGTTGAGTATGAAACAGAAGGCAGACACTATGCTCATGTTGATTGTCCAGGACATGCTGATTATGTAAAAAACATGATTACAGGTGCTGCTCAAATGGATGGAGCAATTTTAGTTATTGCTGCAACTGATGGTCCTATGGCTCAAACAAGAGAGCATATATTACTTTCTAAGCAAGTTGGTGTTCCTTATATCGTTGTTTTCATGAACAAAGAAGATCAGTTAGATGATGAAGATAAAGAAGAGATGTTAGAGCTTGTTGAGATGGAGATTAGAGAATTACTTGAAGAATATGAATTCCCAGGTGATGATACTCCAGTTATCGCTGGTTCTGCATTTCAAGCTCTTGAATCTGCAAAAGTAGGAAAAGAAGATGAGTGGACAGCAAAAATTATTGAATTAATGGATGCAGTAGATTCTTATATTCCAACTCCTCAAAGAGATACAGAACTTGATTTCTTAATGCCAATAGAAGATATTTTTTCAATTCAAGGTAGAGGTACTGTTGTAACTGGTAAAATTGATAGAGGTACAGTATGTATCAGTAATCCTGTTGAAATTGTTGGTATCAAAGATACTCAAACAACAACAGTTACTGGTGTTGAGATGTTTAGAAAAGAGATGGAGTGTGGAGAAGCTGGTGATAATGCTGGTATCCTTATCAGAGGTATTGATAAAGAAGCAGTACAAAGAGGTATGGTTCTTTGTAAGCCAGGTTCAATCACTCCTCACTCTAAGTTTGAAGCAGAAATTTATGTTCTTAAAAAAGAAGAGGGTGGTAGACATACACCATTCTTTAATAACTATAGACCACAATTTTATGTAAGAACAACAGATGTTACAGGTTCAATTACTCTTCAAGAGGGTACAGAAATGGTTATGCCAGGTGACAATGTTAAAATAAATGTTGAACTTATTAACCCAGTTGCATTAGAGCAAGGTACTAAGTTTGCTATCCGTGAAGGTGGTAGAACTGTTGGTGCTGGTGTTGTTAGTAAAATAATTGAATAGTTAATATTTAAGAGATAGAGCAAATCTATCTCTTAAAATCACTATCTTTGGAGATAATATGAGAGAAACAGTACATTTAGGTTGTGAAAAGTGCACAAGAAGAAACTATCACACTAATAAAAATAAGAGAAATACAACGGGAAAACTTACATTAAAAAAATATTGTAAGTGGTGTAAAGAGAGAACTATTCATAAAGAGATGAAACTGTAAGGTTTCGCTCTTTAATTATTTAATTATAGGTGCATAGCTCCAACGGTAGAGCACCGGATTCCAAATCCGGGTGTTGGGGGTTCGAATCCCTCTGCGCCTGCCACAAATTAAGGTAGAAAATGGGAAAAATTTCAACATTTATTGCTCACGCAAGAGAAGAAATACATAAAGTAATATTTCCAACAAAAGTACAAGTAAAACAAGCATTTATGGCAGTTATAATGGTTGTAACAGTTATATCAATATTTTTAGCATTGGTTGATTTACTTATGTCATCAATCATATCATCAGTTCTTTAGGAATTAATGATGGCTTATCAATGGTATGCAATACAAACATATGCTGGAAGTGAAATATCAGTAAAAAGAGCGATAGAACAACTCATAATAGATTATAAAATAGAAGAAAAAGTTAAAGATATAGTTGTTCCAATAGAAGAAGTTATAGAAGTTAAAAATGGAGAAAAGAAGATTACTCAAAGATCTCTTTATCCAGGTTATGCTTTTGGACATATAGATTTAGATACAGATCTTTGGCATAAGATACAATCTTTACCAAGAGTTTCTAGGTTTATTGGAGAGCAAAAAACACCAACACCACTTACTAGTGCAGATGTAAAAAAAATCTTAGAAAAGATGGAAAATAAATCAGCACCAAGACCAAAAGTTGAATTTGAAAATGGTGAAATGGTTCGTATTACAGAAGGACCATTCTCCAATTTTACAGGAATGGTTGAAGAATATGATTTTGATCATGGTAAATTAAAGTTAAATGTATCTATATTTGGTAGAAATACACCAGTAGAGATGTTATATACGCAAGTAGAAAAAATTATTTAAAAGGAGAGAAAGATGGCAAAAAAAGAGAGCAGTAGATTTAAACTTATGATTCCTGCTGGATCTGCAAATCCATCACCACCAGTTGGTCCTGCATTGGGTCAAAGAGGTGTGAATATTATGGAATTTTGTAAAGCATTTAATGAGCAAACTAGAGATAAAATGGGGTTCAAAATACCTGTAGAGATTATTGTTTATACAGATAGAAGTTTTAGTTTTATTACTAAGCAACCACCAGCGAGTGATTTAATTAAAAAGGCTGCTGGAATTAAAAAAGGTACTGATAATCCTTTATTAAATAAAGTTGCTACAATTAGTAGAGAAAAGTTAAATGAAATTGTTGATCAAAAAATAGAAGATCTTAACACCAATGATAAAGAGATGGCAGCTAAAATTATAGCTGGTAGCTGTAGAAGTATGGGTGTTGATATAGCAGATTAATCCTAGATACCACGGAGGATTTTAAATATCGTGGGAGCAAATGAAGCGGAGAGAATAATGGCAAACAAAGTTAGTAAAAGAAGAGAAAACTTATTAAATAAAATTGATGTTACAAAAAAATATGGTATTGATGAATCAATGAGCTTAATTAAAGATTTAAAATCAGCTAAATTTGACGAAACAATAGAGGTAGCATTAAATTTAAATGTTGATCCAAGACATGCTGATCAGATGATTAGAGGTTCTGTTGTACTTCCTAACGGTACTGGTAAAACTGTAAAAGTAGCAGTTTTTGCTAAAGGTGTTAAAGTAGATGAAGCAAAAGAAGCTGGAGCTGATTTTGTAAATGCTGATGAATTAATAGAGCAGATTCAAGCTGGAAATATAGAGTTTGATACAGTTATTGCAACACCTGATATGATGGGTGTTTTGGGTAAAGTAGCTCGTGTATTAGGACCAAAAGGTTTAATGCCAAATCCAAAAACAGGAACAGTTACTATGGATGTAGCAACTGCTGTTAATAATGCAAAGGGTGGACAAGTTAACTTTAGAGTTGATAAAAAAGGTAATATCCATGCAGGAATTGGTAAAGTAAGTTTTGATGCAGATAAAATAAAAGAAAATTTTATCACATTTATAATGAAAATCAATAAACTAAAACCAGCATCTGCTAAGGGTAGATATATCAAAAATGCTGCTATTTCATTAACAATGAGTCCAGCAGTAAGTTTAGATACAGCAGAATTATTAGAGTTAAAATAATATTTTAATCTGATATTTATATATCTTAGGCTAAAGATAATAGGGGCGAAGGCTTAAATAGATTAATCTCTACTTCTTAAATGAAGAATCCCTATTAGAAGTCGAAAGGAGAATTTGATGACAAGAAGTGAAAAAGTAGAATTAGTAACTAATATGACTAGTGAGTTTTCTGAAGCTGGAGCTGTTATAGTTTGTGACTATAAAGGTCTTACTTGTAAAGAGTTAGAAAGCGTTAGAGCGTTAGCAACAGAAAATGATGCAAAAGTTAAAGTTGTAAAAAATAGTTTAGCTGCTATTGCTTTAGAAAAAGCAGGTGCAGAAGCATTACTATTTAAAGATATGAACTTAGTTATTTGGGGTTTAGACCAAATATCAACTTGTAAAACTGCTGATAAAGCAGCTACTGAGTTTAAAAATAAGTTTGTAATTAAAAGTGGATTATTTGAAGGTAAGGCTCAAGACCTTGCAACAATTAATGCAATGGCTAAACTTCCAGGTCGTGATGAGTTACTTGGTATGTTACTTAATGTTTGGAATGGTCCAGCAAGAGGCATAGCAATAGGTCTTCAGGCGTTGGCAGAGAAAAAAACACAAGAGAGCGAAGCTGAAGTTACAGCAGAAGCATAATCATAAGATTTTAAAAATATAAATATTGAGAAGGATATACAATGGCTACAACTAAAGAAGATGTAATAGAATATATATCAAACTTAACAGTACTAGAACTAAGTGAACTAGTTAAAGAGTTTGAAGAGAAATTTGGAGTATCTGCACAAGCAACTGTTGTTGCTAGTGGTGGTGATGCTGGTGCTGCGGTTGAAGAGCAAACAGAATTTGATGTTGTTCTTACAGATGCTGGAGCTAAAAAAATTGCTACAATTAAAGTGGTAAGAGCAATTACTGGTCTTGGGCTTAAAGAAGCTAAAGCAGCAGTTGAAGGTGTACCAACTGTACTAAAAGAAGCAGCATCTAAAGAGGAAGCTGAAGAGATTAAAGCTCAGATTGAAGAAGCTGGAGCTAAGTGCGAACTTAAATAAGTTCTGCTATAAGTTAAAAAGTGGGGCAGGTCTTTTGATCTGTCCCACTTTTTTAGGTTATGGACTTTATCAAACTACAAGGATATAGTGATAAGCTATTTAGGGTTAATACTTACGCCCTTATGTAATAGTTTTTGAGTGTATCTTTTATAACAACTAACCATTTAACACAGAATATAGATATATTAAAAAACAATTATAAAGGTTATAATATGTTAGACTCTTTACATTCAGGTAATAGACTTAGAGTGGATTTTACCAAAACTCCAAAGGTAATAGAAATCCCAAATCTTCTACAACTCCAGCAACAAAGTTATGGGAACTTTTTGATGTTAGATCAAAGAGATAGAAGAAATAGTATTATTGAAAAGGTCTTTAGATCATCTTTCCCTATTCATGATCAACAAAATAGATTAACACTTTCATATAAAAATTCAGAGATAGTTAAACCAAAATATACCGTTAGAGAATGTATGGAAAGAGGTCTTACATACTCTGTATCACTAAAAATGAATATCTCTTTGACCATTTGGAATAGAGATGAAAAAACAGGCGAAAAGCTTGATCCAAGAGAGATAAAAGAACAGGCTATTTTTGTAAGAGATATTCCTTTGATGACAGAAAGAACATCTTTTGTTGTAAATGGTGTTGAGAGAGTAATTGTTAATCAACTTCATCGTAGTCCTGGAGCTATCTTTAAAGAGGAAGTATCATCTACTGTATCAAATAAAATTGTATATTCTGCACAAATTATTCCAGATCGTGGTTCGTGGTTATATTTTGAATATGATGCAAAAGATATTTTATACGCAAGAATTAATAAACGAAGAAAAATTCCTGTAACGATTTTTTTTAGAGCGTTGGATTATTCAAAAGAGGATATAATAAAACTATTTTATCCGATTAAAGAGATATATATTAGAGAAAATAGATTTGTTACAAAATTTAATTTGGATGATTTTATTGGTCGTGCTCAATTTGAAGTTAAAGATATTGAAGGTAATATAATTATCGCTGCTGGTAAAAGACTTACAAAAAGAAAAGGTCAAAAACTTCTTGAAGATGGTTTAGAGTGGATTGAGTATCCTCTTGAAATTTTGATGGATAGATATTTATCATCTGCTATTATTGACCAAGAGAGTGGAGAGGTTATTTATGACGCTGTAACACCTCTTGATGAGGCAAAACTAAAAGAGCTAGTAACTTTGGGTATTGATAAAATTGAGATAGCTGATGACCTTGCAGAGGGGATGGATAACTCTATTATAAAATCGTTTATTGCTGATAGTGAATCTTTAAGACTTCTTAAGCAAATGGAAGATATAGAAGATGAAAATTTACTTTCTGTAATTAGAATCTATAAAGTGATGAGACCAGGTGAACCTGTAACTCCAGAAGCTGCAAAAGAGTTTTTTAAGCAACTGTTCTTTGATTTAGAGAGATACGATTTAACTAAAGTTGGTCGGATGAAGATGAATCATAAATTAGGTCAAGATATTCCTGAATATATAACAGTTTTAACCGCAGAAGATATAATTAATACAGTAAAATATCTTATTAAAGTTAAAAATGGTTATGGTCAAATAGATGATAGAGACCATTTAGGAAACAGAAGAATTAGAGCAATTGGTGAACTATTAGGTAATAAACTTCATAGTGGACTTATCAAGATGCAAAAAGCAATTAGAGACAAGATGACTACAATATCAGGTTCTATTGATGAACTTATGCCTCATGATTTGGTAAATTCTAAAATGATTACAAATTCTGTATTAGAGTTTTTTTCAACAGGTCAATTGTCACAATTTATGGATCAGACTAACCCTCTATCAGAAGTTACTCATAAAAGAAGACTTTCTGCTCTTGGTGAGGGTGGACTGGTAAAAGAGAGAGCTGGATTTGAAGTAAGAGATGTTCACCCAACTCACTATGGAAGATTGTGTCCAATTGAAACTCCAGAGGGTCAAAATATTGGTTTGATTAATACATTATCAACTTATGCTAAAGTTAATGAGCTTGGTTTTATTGAAGCACCATATAAAAAAGTTATTGATGGTAAAGTTCAAGATGAGATCGTATATATCACAGCAACTCAAGAAGAGAATCAAGTAATTGCACCAGCTTCAACTAAAGTTGATGAAAATGGGATGATTGTTGAACCTCTTATTGAGAGTAGATTAAATGGTAATATTGGTCTTAATGATACAATGAAAGTTAATTTAATTGATATATCCCCACTTATGATTTCTGGTTCTGCTGCTGCATTGATTCCATTTTTAGAACACGATGATGCTAACCGTGCATTAATGGGTTCAAATATGCAACGTCAAGCTGTACCTCTTCTTAAAACAGAAGCACCAATGGTTGGAACAGGGATGGAATCTATTATTAGTAGGGATTCTTGGGAGTGTACAAAAGCTAAGAGAGCTGGTCGTATAGAAAAAGTTGATTCAAAAAATATTTATGTTATGGGTGAAGATGAAGATGGTGTATTTATTGATCATTATCCACTAGAAAAAAATATGAGAACCAATCAAAATACTACATTTTCTCAAGTTCCAACAGTTAAATTAGGTGATAAAGTAAAAGCAAAACAACCAATTGCTGATGGACCAAATATGGATAAAGGTGAACTTGCAATTGGTAAGAATATCCTTTTAGCATTTATGCCTTGGAATGGTTATAACTATGAAGATGCTATTATTATCTCTGAAAAGGTGATTATAGAAGATAGATTTACATCAATTCATATTTATGAAAAAGAGGTTGAAGCAAGAGAGCTTAAGCATGGAACAGAAGAGATAACAAGAGATATTCCAAATATTAGAGAAGATGAACTTTGTCACCTTGATGAGAGTGGTATTGTTAAGATGGGTACATATATTAAACCAGGTATGATTATAGTTGCAAAAGTATCTCCAAAGGGTGAAATTAAACCAACTCCAGAAGAGAGACTTCTAAGAGCAATCTTTGGTGAAAAAGCTGGGCATGTTGTAAATAAATCTTTATATTGTCCTGCTAGTATGGAGGGTGTGGTTGTAGATATTAAGGTATTTACAAAGAAAGGTTATGAAAAAGATGAAAGAGCAAAACAAGCTTACGAAGATGAAAAAGCTATTTTAGATAGCGACCATCATGATCAACTTTTGATGATTGATAGAGAAGAGATGATGCGAATCACTAGTTATCTTTCAAAAAATAAACTTAATAAAGCAGTTACAGTAGATGAGGTTGATTATGAAATTGGCTCTTATATTCCAACAGATGTGATTAAAAAGATTAACAGATTTGCATTAAGAGGTGTGGTTCAATCATATGGTTCAGATGTTCAATCAGAATATGAAAAGATTAAAAATTATTTCTTAAAGCAGAAGAAAAAACTTAAAAATGATCATGAAGAGAAACTAAATATTTTAGAAAAAGATGATATTTTACCAAGTGGTGTAACAAAATTAGTAAAAGTATATATCGCAACCAAAAGAAAACTAAAAGTTGGTGATAAGATGGCTGGACGACATGGAAATAAAGGTATTGTTTCTAATATAGTTCCAGAGATTGATATGCCTTATACTGAAGATGGAAGAGCTGTTGATATGATTCTTAATCCTCTTGGAGTTCCTTCTCGTATGAATATTGGGCAGATTCTTGAAATTCATTTAGGGTTGGTTGGAAAGAATTTAGGTGATCAAATTCAAACAATGTTTGATGAGCAAAAAGAGACTTATATCAAAGATATGAGAGAAAAGATGATTAAGATAGCTGATGTTGCTAAATTAATGGATGCAAAAGCTACAATAGAATCTCTTAATGATGAAGAATTATTAGTTCATGCTAGAGATTGGGCAAAAGGTGTTAAGTTTGCTACTCCTGTATTTGAGGGAGTTAATCAGTCAGAGTTTGATAAATTATATCAATTAGCAAGAATGGAAGAGGATAGTAAAACTGTTCTTTATGATGGTAAAACAGGTGAAAGAATCTTAGAGAGAGTAAATGTTGGTTATATGTATATGCTAAAACTTCATCACCTTGTTGATGAGAAAGTTCATGCTCGTTCAACTGGACCATATTCACTTGTAACTCAACAACCAGTTGGTGGTAAAGCACTATTTGGTGGGCAAAGATTTGGAGAGATGGAAGTATGGGCATTGGAAGCTTATGGAGCTTCACATATTCTAAAAGAGATGCTTACAATCAAATCTGATGATGTTGAGGGTAGAGCAAATGCTTATAGAGCGATTACTAGAGGAGAGAGTGTGCCAGAATCTGGTGTACCTGAGACAATGTTTGTTCTTACTAAAGAACTTCAAGCATTAGGACTTGATGCAGAACTTTATGAGAAGAAAAAAGAAGTGGAAGGTGATGAAGATGAATAGTATATTAGAAGGTTTAACAGCAATTAATCTTAATGATGAGATTAGACCAAAAGATATAGAGGCTCTTCAACTTAGAGTAGCCTCTCCTGAAAAAGTTTTATCGTGGAGTTATGGTGAAGTTAAAAAACCAGAAACTATTAACTACAGAACTTTAAAACCAGAGAGAGATGGGCTATTTTGTGCAAAAATCTTTGGTCCAGTGAGGGATTATGAGTGTCTTTGTGGAAAATATAAAAAGATGCGTTACAAGGGTGTAGTTTGTGAAAAATGTGGAGTAGAGGTTACGGCATCTAAAGTTAGAAGAAGCAGAATGGGACATATTGAATTGATTGCTCCTGTTGCTCATATTTGGTATGTTAGTTCTTTACCTTCAAGAATTGGTACTCTTCTTGGTGTAAAAATGAAAGATCTTGAGAGAGTTTTATATTACGAAGCATATATTATCAAAGACCCTTCTGATGCTACTTATGATAGTGAAGGTACAAATCCACTTTCTAAATTTGATATTTTAAATGAAGAGCAGTATCAACAAATTATGCAAAGATTTCCTGATAGTGATATTGATGGTAGAATGGGTGGAGAGATAGTTCAAGAGCTTTTAGCAGAACTTGATTTAGTGGAGATGTTTCATCAACTTAAAGAGGATATCACAGCAACAAAATCTGAATCTAAAAGAAAAACTATTATTAAAAGATTAAAAGTAATAGAAGCATTTTTGACATCAGGAAATAGACCAGAATGGATGATGCTTACAAACCTTCCTGTTCTTCCACCAGATTTAAGACCACTAGTTAGCCTTGATGGTGGAAAATTTGCTGTTAGTGATGTGAATGATTTATATAGAAGAGTAATAAACCGAAATCAAAGACTTAAACGTCTTACAGAACTTGATGCACCAGAGATTATTGTAAGAAATGAAAAAAGGATGCTTCAAGAATCAGTTGATGCACTTTTTGATAATGGTAGAAGAGGAAATGCAGTTAAAGGTGCAAATAAAAGACCTTTAAAATCACTTTCTGAAGTTATCAAAGGTAAACAAGGACGTTTTAGACAAAACTTACTTGGTAAAAGAGTGGATTTCTCTGGGCGTTCTGTAATTGTTGTTGGACCAGATTTAAGAATGGATCAATGTGGTATTCCAAAGATTATGGCACTTGAACTATTTAAGCCACATTTGATGGCAAAACTAGAAGAGAAAGGTTATGCAACAACTCTAAAACAAGCTAAAAAAATGATAGAGAAAAAAGCTAATGAGGTGTGGGAATGTCTTGAAGAGGTTGTTGAATCTCATCCTGTATTACTTAACCGTGCTCCAACTCTACATAAACTATCAATTCAAGCATTTCACCCACGATTGATTGAGGGTAAAGCAATCAGACTTCACCCATTAGTTTGTGCTGCATTTAATGCCGATTTTGATGGTGATCAGATGGCTGTACATATTCCACTTTCCGACCAAGCAATTGCAGAGGCAAAAGTATTGATGTTATCATCTATGAATATTTTACTTCCAGCTTCAGGTAAAGCTATTGCCGTTCCATCACAAGATATGATTTTAGGTCTTTATTATCTAACTTTAGAAAAAAATGATGTTAAGGGTGAACATAAACTGTTTGCTAATATTGATGAAGTTGTAATTGCCTTTGAGGGTAATCATCTTGATTTAAATGCTAGAATTAGAACAGTTATAGATGGTAGAATAGCTCAAACAACAGCTGGTCGATTAATTTTAAAATCTATCATTCCTGATTATGTTCCAGAGAAATATTGGAATAAAATCCTTAAGAAAAAAGATATTGGTGCATTGGTTGATTATATTTATAAAATAAGTAGTATATCTTTAACTGCACAGTTTCTTGATGATTTAAAAGATATAGGTTTTAAATATGCTACAAAGATTGGTGTATCTATCTCTATTGATGATGTAATGATTCCAGGTGGAAAAAATCAAATGGTATTAGAGGCAAAAACAGAAGTTATTGAGATTCAAAAACAATTTGATAAAGGTCTTTTAACAGAACAAGAGAGATATAATAAAATTATTGATATTTGGACAGATACAAATAACAATATTTCATCTATTTTAATGGATTTAATTAAAAAAGATAAGGGTGGATTTAACTCTATCCATATGATGGCAGATTCTGGTGCTAGGGGTAGTGCTTCTCAAATTAGACAACTCTCAGGTATGCGTGGATTGATGGCAAAATCTGATGGGTCTATTATTGAAACACCAATTACATCAAATTTCCGTGAAGGTCTGAATGTATTGGAATATTTTATCTCTACTCATGGGGCAAGAAAAGGTCTAGCTGA
This sequence comes from uncultured Sulfurovum sp., assembly GCA_964457735.1. GTDB lineage: Bacteria > Campylobacterota > Campylobacteria > Campylobacterales > Sulfurovaceae > FS08-3. The sequence continues at coordinate 11,555 of CAYWFW010000112.1, forward strand.
TACTGCTATGAAAACAGCAAGTGCTGGATATTTAACTAGAAAACTGATTGATGTTGCTCAAAATGTAAAAGTAAGTCTTGATGATTGTGGAACACATGAGGGTATTGATGTATCTAGTATTGTTGTTGGTAATGAATTGATTGAGCCAATATCTGATAGAATTTATGGTAGAGTAATTGCTAGAGATATTATTGACCCTATTACAAATGAGGTTATAATTTCTGAAGGTACTATGATAGATGAGGAGATGTCACATCGTGTAGAAAATGCTGGTGTAAGGGTAGTTATAATCCGAGCCCCATCAACTTGTAAAGCAATCCATGGTATTTGTGCTAAATGTTATGGTCTGAATATGGCAGAAAATAAGATTGTAAAAAGGGGTGAGGCTGTTGGTGTAATTGCTGCTCAATCAATTGGAGAACCAGGAACTCAACTTACACTTAGAACATTCCATACAGGTGGAACAGCGAGTGCAGGTAAAGAGGATAGACAAGTTATTGCAACAAAAGAGGGCTTTATTAGATATTATAAATTATCAGTTTATGAAAATCGTGATAAACAACTAATTATAGCAAATAGAAGAAATGCTGGTGTTTTATTGGTTGAGCCAAAAATTAAAGCATTAAATGATGGGATTATTAGTATTATTACAACACATGATGAAGTAACAATATCTATGACAAATTCTAATGGTGAAGAGACAAGATATAATTTAAGAAAGAATGATATTGCAAAATCTAATGAACTTGCAGGTATTGCAGGTAATATTGATGGTAAATTATATCTTCCTTTCCAAAATGGAGATAAGGTTCAAGAGGATGATTCAATATTAGAATCAATCAAAGAGAGCTGGAGTGTTCCAAATAGAATCCCATTTGCTAGTGAGCTTAAAGTTAAAGATGGTGACCCTGTAACTCAAAATATTACAGCAGATGCAAAAGGTAAATTAAAATACTTTATCCTAAAAGGTGATTATCTTGAAGCAATTGATACAATTAAAGATGGGCAACCAGTAAAAGAGAAGGGTTTATTTGCTGTAATTGTAGATGAGAATGAAAGAGAAGCAGCACGACATTATATCTCAAGAGGTTCAGTGATTCAAATTCCAGATAATGGTGAAGTTCAAAGAGGTGATATTATATCTTCTCCCGAAAATCTTACACAAAAAGTAATTGCAGAGTGGGATCCATATTCAGAGCCTATTATATCCGAAAAATCAGGTACTATTAAATTTGAAGATATTATCCCAGGTGCAACAGCAACAGAACAATTTGATGAATTAACAGGTGATACAAGGTTAGAGCTTAATGATTATATCCCAACAACATATAAACCGTCAATCATTTTATCAACAGAAGATGGAGATATTATAAGATACCAACTTGACCCAAGAAGTATCCTTTTTGTAAAAGATGGTGAAGAGGTTACAGTTGCTGATATTTTAGCAAAAAAACCAAAAGCAGCCGTTAAGTCAAGCGATATTACATCAGGTCTTCCAAGAGTTTCTGAACTATTTGAAGCAAGACGACCAAAAGATATTGCTTTAATTGCACTTATTGATGGTGAAGTTAGTTTTGGAAAACCTTTAAGAGGAAAAGAAAGACTAATTATTATTGGCGAAAATGGTCAGATTACAGAGCAGTTTATTGATAAAAATAAAGTGGCATTGGTAAAAACTGGTGAGTTTGTTCACGCTGGAGAAAAACTAACAGATGGTACAATCTCAAGTCATGATATTTTATCAACTTTAGGAAGTAAAGCTCTTTATGAGTATATTGTTAGTGAAGTTCAACTTGTATATAGAAGACAAGGGGTAAATATTTCTGATAAACATATTGAAATTGTTGTATCACAGATGATGAGACAGATTAAAATTGTGGATAGTGGTGATAGTAAATTTATCGCTGGAGATATAATTTCAAGAAAGAAATTTGAAGAGGAAAATAGAAAAGTTCTTAAACTATTTGGTGAACCAGCGATTGCTGAACCTCTACTAGTAGGTATCACAAGAAGTGCTGTTGGAGCGGATAGTATTATCTCTGCTGCATCATTCCAAGATACTACAAAGGTTCTTACTTCTGCTTCTATTGCAGGAACAATTGATGGTTTCCATGACTTAAAAGAGAATGTGGTTATTGGTAGATTAATCCCAGTTGGAACAGGTATGGTAGATTTAAACAAAGTATCTATCACTAAAATAGGTGAACAATAAAATAATTCTTTTTAATATATAATGGCAATCTTTAAAGATTGTCATTATTTTGTTTTAAAACTCATTTTTTAATTTTTATAGTATAATAATCTGTACCTAATCGCTATTCTAAAATATAAATTACAAGCAAAGTTTTATAAGTTTTATGATAAATTTAACTCTATTTACCATCAGAAAAAGAGTTAATTGAAAAACTAAAATTATAAAAATAAAGGTAAAAAATGAAAGATAGATACCCTACTAAAAAAATATTTGTTGGAGGCGTAGCCATTGGAGGAGATGCTCCTATTTCAGTGCAATCAATGACATATTCTGATACAAGAGATATAGATGCTACTGTTGCTCAAATCAAAAGATTACACTTTGCAAGTTGTGATATTGTGCGAGTTGCAGTCCCTGATATGCAATCAGCCAAAGCATTAGAAGAGATTAAAAAACAAATCTCAATCCCATTAATAGCAGATATTCATTTTAATTATAAATTAGCATTAGAGGCTTCTAAATGGGTAGATTGTATTAGATTTAATCCAGGTAATATTGGTGATAAATCGCGAATAAAAGATATTGTAAAAGCTTGTAGT
>CAYWFW010000113.1:0-5722 GCA_964457735.1 uncultured Sulfurovum sp.
TATAAGATTAAATTTATAAAATAGTAATATAATCTTGAAAACATTTTAAACTTAGGTGATAGATTATGATAGATTTAAAGTATCTGCAAAAAAATTATGAAGAAACAACTACTAAACTAATTAAAAAAGGTGTAGACAGTGAAATATTAGAGGCTCTAAAACAAAGATTTATAGAGTTAAAAGAGGCAAATAGTACTTTTGAAGAGGCAAAGGCGAATCAAAACCAGATGTCAAAATTGTTTGGTCAATATAAAAGAGAAGGCAAAGATATAGTTGAGCTGAAATTAAAAGTTGATGCTAACAAAGAACTTCTTTCATCGTTGCAAGAAAAAGCAAGAGAAGCTAATGAAGCATTAAACTCTTTAGCTCTTGGAATTCCAAATCCTCCTGATGATAGAGTTCCAGATGGAAAGGATGAAAACGATAATGTGGAGCTTAAAAAAGTCCTTGAACCAACTACTTTTAATTTTACCCCTAAAGAGCATTGGGAATTAAGTGAGATTAATGGATGGATTGATTTTGGACGAGGTGTAAAACTTGCAAAAAGTCGTTTTTCTGTTCTTAGAGGTGATGGGGCAAGACTTGAAAGGGCTTTGATTAATTTCTTTTTGGATGAAAATCGTGCAAAAGGGTTTGAAGAGGTGGCAGTTCCATTTATAAATAATGCATCTATGCTTCAAGGAACAGGGCAGTTACCAAAATTTGAAGATGACCTTTTTAAGATAGAAGATGAAAATTTATATCTTATTCCAACAGCAGAAGTTCCTTTGACAAATTTATATAATGATGAGATTTTAACAGAAAAAGAATTACCAATGCTTTTAACTGCATATACTCCATGTTTTAGAAAAGAGGCAGGAAGTGCGGAGCGAGATACAAGAGGGATGATAAGACAGCATCAATTTAGTAAAGTTGAGATGGTCGCAATTTCAAAGCCTGATGATAGTGAAAAAATATTTGAGATGATGGTTCAAAATGCCTCTGATATTTTAACAAAACTAGGACTTCCTCATAGAATAGTTGAACTTTGTGGTGGAGATTTAGGCTTTAGTGCATCTCATACAATTGATTTAGAAGTTTGGTTACCTGGGCAAAATCAATATCGTGAAATTAGCTCAATATCAAATACAAAAGAGTTTCAGGCAAGAAGAGCAAAAATTAGATTTAAAGATGGCAAAAAGAATACATTTGTTCATACTCTAAATGGCTCTGCTCTTGCAGTTGGACGAACAATTGTTGCAATTATGGAAAATTATCAAAATGAGGATGGAAGTGTGGATATTCCAGAAGTATTAAAGAGATATATGTAAGTAGCGTAACAATATCTATATCATCATCTCTAAATGAAAAATTTTATAGATAACCTTTATCAATACCCCCCTTGTTAAAGGGGAGGTTGCGTAGAAATTTACTATTTTATCAAAACTTTATCTATTGATCTTTTTGGTGCTACTGGAGAACGAAGAGCATTTGATGGATAAATTTTTCCATTATATCTTAACACTACAGAATATGCTTTTTCACCCTGAGGTTTAACAACAACATCAATATTTTTAAAACCTAAAGTTTTATCTGTTGAAGTGGAGATTGTAGGACTCACAAAAGTAGTTTTTCCTATCGGTTTTAACTTATTATCTTCGCAAAGAAGAGTTAGCATTACACACCCAGAAGCTCCACAATATCTGCTATTGTGCTTCATAAGAACCACGGCATCTTGACAATTATCATCATTTAAATCAACCGAAGATACAACAAAATGTTCTACTTTTAATGAAGGATCATATTGCTTTAAAGTTGTTAATACAGAATTTTTATCTACACTAGGTTGCGCACAAGAACCAGTAAATATAGCAATAAGTATTAAACTAATTAAAATTTTTGGAGTTAAAAATAATTTTTTCATTATTAAATAGCATCCTCATCTGATTCACCTGTTCTAATTCTAATAATTTTTTCTATTGGAGATACAAAAATTTTACCATCACCAATTTTACCAGTTTTAGCAGCTTCAACAATAAGTTCAACTGTACTATCTACATCTTCACCAGCCACAATAAGTTCAACCTTAACTTTAGGTATAAAATCAACAACATATTCAGCTCCACGATAAAGCTCATTATGCCCCTGTTGTCTTCCATATCCTTTAACATCAGATACTGTCATTCCTGTGATTCCAGCGTCTGCTAAAGCATCTTTTACATCTTCTAGTTTAAATGGTTTTATAATTGCTTCTATTTTTTTCATTTCATTTCCTTTTTTAATCTATTTTTTGGTGGGTTTCACTCACTATTATATTGCTCAATTCATTGGCATTAGGGCAATCCATTGTGGTTGCCCTTAAATATTAAAATGCTCTTTTAAACTCTGGATAAGCTCCAAGTCCACACTCATTTACATCAAGACCTTCCATCTCTTCATCTGTTGTTGATTTTAGAGGAATAATTTTGTTGATAGCAAATAATACTATATAACTACTTACAAAAGCAAATATCCCAATAACAACGATACCTTTAATTTGACCTAAAAGTGTTATCCCTTCGGCTGGATTACTTGCAAAAATTCCAACTGCCAAAGTTCCCCAAATACCATTAACCAAGTGAACAGATAATGCTCCAACAGGGTCATCAAGGCGAAGTTTATCAAAAAATGGAACAGCAAAAACAACTAACATCCCACCAATTGCACCAATTAATATTGGCTGATAAATATTATATAAATCAGGTCCTGCCGTAATCGCCACAAGTCCACCCAAAGCACCATTTAGAATCATTGTAATATCTAGTTTTTTATATCTAATATACATCATAATCCCTATAGTGATTGCACCTGCTAAACCAGCTGTATTTGTATTTAAAATTGTTAAAGCCACTGCATCAGCACTCTCTTTTGATGAGATTGAACCAACAGAACCACCATTAAATCCAAACCAACCAATCCATAATAAAAATGCACCTAGTGTTACAAGGGGGATATTTGAAGCAGGAATTACTTTAATCCCACCTGTTGGTGTATATCTCCCTTTTCTTGCTCCAATAATCAAAATCGCGGCCAATAAAGCCCAACCACCAGTTGAATGAATAACAGTACTTCCTGCCAAATCATACATATTTAAATCTAAAAATGTACCACTTAGCATATCACTACCCCAAGACCAGTTTACAACAGTTGGATAGATTAATGCAGACATTACAATTGCAAATAATGCTAAAGGAAAAATTTTTGCTCTCTCACTCACTCCACCACTCATAATATTTATAACTTTTCCAACAAATGCCATCTGAAATAAAAATGCAGCCCATTTACTCATACTATCACTTCCAAAATCACCAAAAGCGATAGAGTAACCAATAAGTAAAAATGCCATTGAGGCGATTGCATAAATTGCTGTATTCATCATTAATACTGCTGTAACATTTTTTGTTCTAACTAGTCCTGCTTCTAACATTGCAAAACCTGGAACCATAAAGATAATTAATACAAATGCAAAAAGTGCAAAAAATGTATCAATCACATACGAAATTTCTGGGGTCATAATATCTCCTGATATAAATAATTTTGCCCTTATTTTAGCATATCTTATATAAGTGAAAGTTAATGTTAGATATTTTTATAGAGTTAATTCATCTATCCAATTTTTAAAAGAGGCTTCGCTAGGCATTCTCCAGTCTGCTCGTGGGCTTAGAGATATTGTTCCCACCTTTATTCCATCAGGCATCGCATTTCGTTTAAATTGCTGAGTGAAAAATCGTTTTAAAAATAGAATAAGCCATTTTTTTATAATATTTTTATCATATTTATCAAAAGAATGATTTGCCATAAATAATATTTTATCAGGCTTTGCTCCATATTTTACAAAATGATAAAGAAAGAAGTCATGAAGCTCATAAGGACCAATAATATCCTCTGTTATCTGCTTTATCGCCTCATCTTTATGAGGCAAAAGTTCTGGTGAAATTGGTGTATCTAAAATATCTAATAAAATCTCTTTGATGTTTAAATTATGGGTAAAATATTCTATAAGATAAGATATTAGAGTTTTTGGAATACCAGAATTTAATCCATACATACTCATATGGTCACCGTTATATGTACTCCAACCCAAAGCTATTTCGCTTAAATCCCCTGTTCCAATCACTAATCCGTATTCTTTATTTGCAATATTCATAAGAATTGTTGTTCGTATTCGTGCCTGAACATTTTCGTAGGTTACACTTAAATCATCCCTATCGTGACCAATCTCTTTAAACTCAGCAAGTGCAATTTTTGTAATATCAATCTCTCTTAAAGTTACCCCTAAAGTATTACATAAATCTATCGCATTATTTTTTGTCCGTTTTGTTGTTCCAAACCCTGGCATCGTAATAGCAATAATATCTTTCAAATCACGACCTAAAATCTCAAATGCTTTGCAAGTAGACAAAAGAGCTAAAGTGGAATCAAGACCACCTGATATTCCAATAATTGCTTTTTTAATCCCTGTGACTTTAAATCGAGAAGCTAATGCAAAAGCCTGAATATCTGTTATCTCTTTTGAAACCTCATCTATAATATTTGGATTTGATGGAACAAATGGTTTTGAGTTTATATATCTATTGAATTTATTAATTTGAGGAGTTTTATTTATCATAATATCTCTAAAAGAGGTGATAATCCCATCACTAAAAGAACCACTATTTAATCTTAACCAATTTAGTTTTTGCAAATCTATATCAGCACTTATCATACTACTTTCAAAATTAAACCTATCTCCTCTTGCCAAAGTTGAACCATACTCACTAATAATCGCATCACCACTAAAAATTGTATCGCTTGTGGATTCATTAACTCCTGATGAACTATAAATATAAGCACAATAACATCTTGCACTTTGAGTTCGCACAAGCTCTTCACGATAATTTGCTTTACCAACAAGCTCATTACTTGCTGATAGATTTAAAATGATATTTGCCCCATTAGTTGCCATCTGATTACTAGGGGGAGATACAGCCCATAAATCCTCACAAATTTCAATTCCAAAAGTTATATCATTCTTATCGGTAAAAAGCAAATCTACACCAAAAGGAATCTCTTTGTCTAATATATTAATAAAACTATTTTTTATATCAATCCCAGAGTTAAAATACCTTTTTTCATAAAACTCCTCTTTGTTTGGAATATAACTTTTTGGCACAACTCCTAAAATAACACCATTTTGAATAACCACAGCACAATTATAAAGTCTATTTTGTTTTAATAAAGCGATACCAATAATAGATATACTATTAATATCTTTTGTTTTATCTAAAATATTTTGAAGTGCTTGGTTTTGAGATGAGATAAGATGATGATTTAAAAACAAATCTCCAACGCTATATCCAGTAAGAGTAAGTTCAGGAAATAAAATTATACTTGAATCATTAGAATAAGCCTCTTTTATCAATTTTATAATCTCTTTTGAATTACTATTTGTATCTGCTAAAATCAACTTTGGAACAACAGAAGTTACCCTATAAAAACCATGCATATTTTTCCTTTTTTATAATTCTTGAAAATTCTTGCTTAACTGTAAATCAATATTACTAATGAAATTTAAAATTCAAGGAATTGCCCAAATACTAATGAAATAAGCAATATAATGGTGGGTTTCACCCACCCTACTAATGGTTTTTTGCCGTAGGGTGGGTGAAACCCACAAAAATATTATATTAAAAATTCTTATTTCATTGACATTAGGCTATCCCCT
>CAYWFW010000114.1:0-4846 GCA_964457735.1 uncultured Sulfurovum sp.
TTGTCTTGACTTTTCAGTCCATTATATATGGAGTTTGTTAATAAAGAAATTGTAAAAAATTAATTATATTCATAAAACATTCATAAAGTTACTGTAGTATTAAATAATTAAAACTTAAAGGAACAAGATGTTAAGAGTAGATATATTATTAATTTTAACTGTTTTTATTTTTACAGGTTGTGGAGATGGTGAAAGTAGCGTACATAACCAAGGGAAAGATTGTGTTAGTTGTCATAGTTCATTTGACAGTGGAGTAACCATTTTTAATAGCTTAGACGCTAGTGACCGTAATGCAACAGATACTGCAAATGGATATAAAGTTCGTTTAGTATTAGATGATGGAAATACAATATCTTATGTTAAAGGTCGTGGAGATGGAAATCTTTATTGGAAAGGTGATGAGGGTACTATTAATGATTTTACAGTTGAGATTTTAGATGAAAATGGTAAAGTTGTAAATAAATCTCGTGAGAATTCTCATAATGTTGGTCGTTTAAGATGTAACTCTTGTCATACTCAAGATGGTTTAAATAATGCACCAGGAAGAGTAGTATCTTATGACTATAATAAACTATTATCTAATATTATAGATAAATAATTATTTTAAAGAGATTGAAAATGAAGAGATGGATACTATCTATTTTAATTTTTCTCTCTTCTTATATTAAAGCAGATAATAATTATGGTTGGAATATCCCTAACAGCTCTTTAAATATTGGTGGTTATTTAGATATGACCTATGATAGTAAAAGAGAAGATAGTTTTTTATTTGATGATATAGCTATGCTCTTTTTGGCTAATTATAATAATTTGACTCTATTAGGAGAGGTAGAATTATCTCATATATCTTTAGATGGCAAGAGTCATGGAAGTAGTGATATTGATATTAACTTAGAGAGATTAGAGCTAACATATACTTTTGATAATTATCATTCTATTAAGATTGGTCGCTTTAATTCGGATATTGGATATTGGAATCAAGCACCAATTACTATACTTCAAAATAGCACATCTAAACCCCATTTTATTGAATATCTTATTCCACAAGCAACAACAGGTATTTTATATAAATATAATATCAATATCAATAACTCTCTCTCTTTTACTTTTCAAAATAATCAAGATATAGCTCATCAAGATTATTTAATAGAGATAAATAGGCATATAGCAATGGCATATTATGGTAAAGAATCGGACTTATCATGGTGTTTTTCAACAGGTATTTATAAAGATAATGATGATATTGAAGCAAATTATTTAGGAGTTGGATTATCATTAGATGGTAATATTGTAGATATACAAGCTGAATTATTTAAACAAAACTCAGATAAAGAAAATTCCAAACCATATAGTGGTTATATTCAATCTACACTACATATCGGATATAATCAAGATGCAGTTATCCGTTTAGAGGCTTATAAAGATGATGCTTTAGATGTAGAAGAGCAGATATATATAATTGGTTATCTATACAGACCATCATCGAATATCGCTTTAAAAGCAGAATATATTTATCATACAGATTTACCTTTGAATCGTTTTGTATACTCTTTATCACTATTATTTTAATGTTGAAATTTTTATTTTTTGTAGCTATTTTAACTATTGTAAGTTATACAAAAGAGATAGCTATTGTGGCTGATAATAATTTTCCAAAAGATAAATTAACAAAAAATGAGATAAAAGAATTATTTTTGGGGAATATATACTTTATTGATGGAAAAAGAGTATTAGTTATGAATTATAAATTCAATCATCCAATGCGTTTATGTTTTGAAAAAAATATATTACAAAAAAATCAAAGAAGCCTAGAAAGATATTGGCAAAAAGCATACTATCAAGGGATAAGACCACCTAAAATAATTACATCATCTAAGATGCTTTTTTTATATTTAGATAGTGTTTATCCCTCTATTGGGTATGTAGAATTAGAGGATATATCAAATAAAAATATCAAAATATTATATAAAACTAGATGTAAATAATCTCTATTCATAGAATCTTCATAAACTTATTTTATACTGTTTATTAAGAAAACGATTAGGAGATTTTAGATGAAAAAGATAGAGATATTAAGCATGGTAGTTATTTTGCTAATTTTTACAGCTTGTGGTAGTGGAGGAGGAACATCTTCAATAGAATCTGTAAGTTCAGTAGAGAATAGTTCCGATGATGATTTAAAAGAGGATGAAGTTAATACCTCAGCAGTAGTAAACTCAAATAAATATGTTTTGATAGCGTGGAATGATTTAGGAATGCACTGTATGGATGGAAATGATTTTTCAGTTTTTTCAGTTTTGCCCCCTTATAACAACTTACATGCTCAGCTAAAAGATAAAAGTGGTGGATTAATTACTTCTGGTGTAACTATTACATACCAATCAACACAAGGAGTTGATGGAAAGTTAAATACATCTAGTGTAGAAGCAACTAATGGAACAAGTAAAACAAACTTTTGGAGTTATAGTAGTGACTTATTTGGTGTTAGTTTAGGTGATAATATTGGTTTAACTGGCAATCCAATGGCAAATACAGTGGCACAAGCTATGAGCTTTAATCCTACTCATCAATGGTGGGAGGCAGAAGGGATTCCAATTACTCCATATAATGATGATGGCTCCAAAAACTATTATCCATTGGTTAAAGTAGTGGCAAAAGATTCTCTTGGAAATATATTAGCATCTGTAGATACGGTATTACCTGTAAGTGATGAGATGGACTGTAAACGATGTCATGGCAGTAATACAGTAGATAAAGCAAAACCAAATATGGGTTGGGTAAATAACTCTGATGTTCAAAAAGATTATAAATATAATATTCTGCGTCTTCATGATGATAATGAGCCAAATGTTGTAAAAGATAATCAAAATGCTTTAATTATAAAAGGATATAATTATAAGATAGAGGGTTTAGAAGAGACTGCAAAATCTGGAACACCTATTTTGTGTGTGGCTTGTCATAAATCTAATGCTTTGCCTAATGTTGGTATAGAGTTAAAACCATTTACACAAGCGATACATACAAAACACGCTAATGTAGATGATCCACTAACAGGTAAAAAATTAGGAGATTCAACTAATAGAACTTCATGTTATGCTTGTCATCCTGGATCAAAAACAGAGTGTCTTAGAGGAGCTATGGGAGATGCCAAAAATAGTGATGGTTCTGCTCAGATGCAGTGTCAAAATTGTCATGGTAGTATGAATCATGTTGGAGCATCAACTAGAGATGGATGGTTAGATCAACCAAATTGTCAAGCATGTCATTTTGATGGTAAACGGGAAAAGTCAGCTATTGACCCACTAACTAATACACTAAGATATGCCATTGATACAAAATTTGCAACAATGCCAAATACTCCAATGCTTGGAAAAGGTCTTTATAGATATAGTAGAGGTCATGGAAATTTACAGTGTGAAGCATGTCATGGTTCAACTCATGCTATATATCCAGCACATGAGGCAGATAATAAAATAAGTATGGCAGTACAAGGACATACAGGAACTATTGCCGAGTGTACCACTTGTCATACAACAGTTCCAAAAACAGTCACAGGTGGACCACATGGGATGCATCCTGTAGGAGAATCTTGGGTAGAAGATCATAAAGATGTTGCAGAGAATAATCCAGAGCAATGTAAGGTATGTCATGGCTCAGATTATAGAGGTTCTGATTTATCTAAGATGTTTACAACTAGAATATTAAAGGTTAAAGATGGCTCTAAAACTTTGACAAAAGGTCATAAGGTTAGCTGTTATGATTGTCATAATGGTCCAGATGGAGATGATTAAAATTTTGTTATCATCTAAAAATATATTTTAGAAAGGCTATATATGGTAAAAATATGGAAAAACATATCGGATACCTATAAGATTTTGATAACTATGTTATCTTTTATAATTTTAATTCAGTTGGGTACTTTAGTATATGTTTGGAAATATGAGTCAAGTATACTTTTAGCAAAAGAGCAGAAAAATCTTAATTATCAGCTTAATGTGAATACAAAACTACTTTTATCTTATCTTCAAAGTCTCAAAAAAGAGGTAGAATTTTTATCATCTTTGGAGATAATGGATGATATTTTGGTAAAAGATATTGATCAAAGAATTAAAATTATTTTAGTTAAGAAAGCAAAAGATTTAGGAGAAAATATTATACTTATAGCTACAAAAGATAATCAGTTAGTAGCATCTTCTAGCAAAGAGTATAAAAAACAGGATTTTTTAGAGTTTAAAGTTGAGGTATATGCATCTTTTAATAGCAATAAAATTATAGGTGAACTATCTCTTTTGTATCCATTAGAGAATTTAAAAAATCTTAAAATGGATAATCCATATCAACATCTATGGCTAGAATCATCTTCTAAAAAAAGATATTCAAAAGTTCTAAGTTTACATGAATATATTATTGTATCTAAAAATCTTAATGGTATTTTAAAAAATTATACACTTTTTTTATCATATGAAAAAGAGTATGCACTATTAAGTATTAAAGAGATTGAATATATATTATTTCTCGTTTTTTTGGCATCACTTTTTATGCTTATTTTGGTGGTGTGGATACTATATCAAAAACAGATAGATATTCTTTACCATACACAAGAGATAGTAGAGTTAAAACAGATTTTTTTATCAACAATGTCTCATGAACTAAGAACTCCTTTAGGTTCTATTTTAAACCTTACGCAACATCTAATGGTTAATTCTAAAATAGAAGATGATGAGGTGGAATCTTTAAAACGGATAGAGAATTCATCTGAACACCTATTAGGGATGATTAATAACTTATTGCAACTTTCTAAATTAGAATCAAATAGTATGACTTTAAATATAAAACCTATTAATAT
>CAYWFW010000115.1:0-3938 GCA_964457735.1 uncultured Sulfurovum sp.
TTAACTTTTGATTTAACTACTATATATAAAATTACACCTTCAAATAGTGATTAAAGGTTAAATATTGAATAAAATAGTATTAATATTGGTGTTTTTTATATCCATATCAAATGCCTCGATAAAAGATTTTGAGACTATAGAAAAAGCTAAAAATAGTTATGAAAGTGGTGATTATAATAAAACTATAAAAGAGTATAAAAAACTTCAGAAGCAATCAGCAGAGCTTAATTATAATTTAGGGAACAGTTATTATAAAAATGGTGATTATAAGAGTGCCATTAAAAGTTATAAACAAGCAGAGAATAATCAATCAAGAAGTTATGAGGCAGATAGATTATATAATTTGGGAAATAGCTATTTTAAAAGTGGTGATATAAATAGTTCAATTAAGAGTTATGAAAAATCTTTGAAATATAAAGATGATAATGATACAAAAGCTAATCTTGAACTTGCAAAAAAGAAGAAAAAAGAACAAGAAAAGAAAAAACAAGAGAAGAAAAAAGAACAAGATAAAAAGAATAAAGACGAGAAAAAAGATAAAAAAGAACAAGAGAAGAAAAAGAAAGACAAGAAGAAAGAGCAAGAGAAGAAAGACAAGAAGAAAGATAAAGATAAGAAAAAAGATAAGAAAAAAGAGCAGGATAAAAAAAATCAAGAAGATAAAGATAAAAAAGAACAGGATAAAAAAGATAAGGGTAAAAGTGATAAAAAAGGTGAAAAAGGTGAAAAAGATTCTAAGGGTAAACCTCAAGATGCAAAAACAAAAATGAGTAAAGAAGATATTGCAAAGCAAAAAGAGTTAAGAAGATTGATGAGAAAATTAAAAAAAGACAAGATGCCAACAATGATGTATAAAGTAGGAAAACCAAAAGATGGTCAAAGGAGAGAAGATGAAAACCCTTGGTAAAATAATTATAGTTATAATCGCCTTAAGTAGTGAAATATTATCAGATGGTGTTACGGCAAGTGTTGATAATAGAGTGATTAGTACTGGTGAGATGGTGGAGGTTACAATTGAAGCTGATGGAGAAAATGTGGAGTTTCCATCTGATATTAGTGGTGTAATGGGTTTTGATGTTGAAAATATCAGTTCATCAAAACAATCCTCTTATCAATGATCCCCTAGTGGTAATGTTAGCATTCAAAAAAGTCTTTTAAAGTTTTATTTTTATCCTTCAAAGAGTATGACAATACCAGAAGTTGAGGTGGTTATAAATTCTAAAAAATACAAAACAAAACCTATAAAAATAGATGTTCAAAAAGCTGTAGCAACTAAAAATGATAATAATTCTAAAATTAAAATAGAATTAATTAGTTCAAAAAAGAGTGCTGTTGTGGGAGAGGCGATAGATGTCACAATGAAGTTATCTATACAAAATAATGCCAATATTATGGAGATAAACTATATAAAACCAACATTTGATAATTTTGAAGTTAAAGAAAATAAAAATATACGAAAAGGTAGAACTGCAAACTATCAAACTCAAATAGTTAAATATACACTATATCCAAAAATAGATGGTAATTTAACCATATCTCCTGCAACCATTAAAATCGCAACTCCAAAAAAAGGAAGTGCAAGAAGAGACTTTTTTGGTCAAATGATTAGTTCACCAAAATGGAGTCAAATAGTATCAAATAGTATCAATATTGATGTAAAACCTATTCCAAAAGATATTTTATTAGTTGGTGAATTTAAGCTTAAAGCATCGATTAATAAAAATATAGTAAAAATCAATAAACCTGTAAAACTAAATATAGAGATAACTGGTATAGGAAATCTTGATAGTTTAGAAGAGATAAATTATGATATTACAGATGTAAATTTATTTAGTGATGGAGCTGATATTAAGAGTCAATTTAATTCAAATGGTGATGTTGTTAGTAAATATAATAAATCATTTGCTTTTATTGCAGATAGAAACTTTACAATTGAAGCTAAAGAGATAAAGGTTTATAATCCTAAGTTATCAAAAGTTGAAATATTAAAAATACCAGAGTATAAAATCACGGTAGAAGGCTCAAGAGCTATATTATCATCAAATGCAAGAGTAATATCTGCTAACAATATTAAACCTGAGATAAAAGAGGTTATTATATATAAAGATAATCCTATAAATATATTTTATTTAATATTAGCATTTATATTTGGGGTAATTAGTGTGTTATTTATAAATTATGTTTTACCAAAAATTAAAAGCTCTAAAAATAATAATTATAATGAGAATGAAATATTTAAACTTCTATATGCTAATATTGGTAAAAGTGATGAGATAGAGAAGTTAGTAAGAGATATGTATGCTAAAAAAGCTGGAGATAAAAGTGTGGTAATAGATAAAAAAAGAGTAAAAGAGATAGTGGATAAATTAAGGTAAATTTGAACTTTATTTGATACAATCGGAAAAAAATCGGAGATAATATAAAAATGAGCAATTTAAAATATATAAAATATGAGATGCTAACACATGTACCAGTTTGTACACATGTTAATCCTAGTAAAATCTTAGTTATTGGTGATAGTGAGGGAATTACAAAAGAGTTGGCTAAACATAAAGATATTACTATAATCACAAATATATCAGAAAATATAGGTGATGAATTGGCAAAACTTGATGATAGTAGTTATGATGTTGTAATAATTAATACAGATAAGATGACCACAGATAGAGTATTTTGGGGATTAATTGCTAGAGTTATTACAAACAAAGGTATAGTTTCTTCATTATCAAGCAATATGTATATAAATCAAGATAGCTTTGAAACAGAGATAAAGACTGCTGGTGAAGTTTTTAAAATTGTGATGCCATATAGATATGAAGATGATAACGATGGTGTTTTAAATATGCAAAACTTATTATTACTAAGTAATTCGGCTCATCCAACTGCTGATATAAATCTTCAACGAGCAGATTTAACTGATGGATTTAACTATTATAATTGTGATATTGCAATTGGTGCATTTTCACTTTCAACGGTTATTAGAAAAAGATTTTTGGGTTTAATTAAATCATAATGGCTTTTGAATATGCTATTGCCCTCACAGGAGGAGTTGCCACAGGAAAAAGCTCTACAACAACTATGCTTATGTTATTTGGTTTTAGGTTTATAGATGCAGATAAGATAGCACATCAGTTATTGGATGATAATGCAAATAAAATTGCAGATATGTTTGGGCAAGAGTATGTCAAAAATAATAAAGTTGATAGAAAACCATTGGGTCTTTTAGTTTTTAAGAATGCAGATAAGAAAAAAGAGTTAGAGGAGTTTTTGCACCCTCTAATTTATGCAAAGATTGAAGCAGAAGCTATTAAACAAGATAAATTTAAAAAACCTTATATTATAGATATACCACTCTTTTTTGAAACTTCAAGATATCCGATTTCAAAATCAATTGTAGTTTATGCTACTCAAAAGCAACAGTTAAAAAGGTTGATGAGCAGAGATGGATTTGATGAACAAGAAGCTTTAAGACGGATAAATTCTCAGATGCCAATAGATGAAAAACAAAAAAAGGCAACTTATGTTATTAACAATAGCAAAACTCTAAAGAACTTACAAGATGAATGTGAGAGAGTTAAAGAGTTAATTATAAAGATTTCATAATGCTTAGATTAGATAAATATTTAGTAGAATTTGGATATTTTGAGAGCAGAAATAGGTCTTTAGATGCAATTAAAAACTCTAAGATAAAAGTCAATGGAAAAATTGCCAAAGCCTCTCTAAAAGTAGATGAGAATTCAAAAATAGAGATAGAAAAAGAGAAGTTCTATGTATCTCGTGCAGGTAAAAAACTGGAGAGATTTTTAGATGAATATGCTTTAAATCTTCAAAATAAAGTTGCTCTTGATATAGGCTCAAGTACAGGTGGATTTGCTCAAATACTATTGGAAAAAGGGATAAAAAGTATAGACTGTGTAGATGTTGGTTCAAATCGGTTA
>CAYWFW010000116.1:0-3703 GCA_964457735.1 uncultured Sulfurovum sp.
AACCAATGAGTAAAAATTCCCTTGAACATTTAGCAATTATAATGGATGGTAATGGTAGATGGGCAAAAAATAGAGGCAAAACTAGAACTGCTGGTCATAAAAAAGGTGCAGAAGTTGTAAGAGATATTACCACTTATTGTTCTAATCATTCCACAATAAAAACTCTTACTTTATATGCTTTTAGTACTGAAAATTGGAAAAGACCAAAGTTAGAGGTTGAATTTTTAATGAAACTATTAGATAATTGGCTGAAAAATGAATTAGATAGTTATAATCAGAATAATATTAAATTTCAAGCGATTGGAGATATTACAAGATTTTCGCCAAAACTTCAAGAGAGGATATTAGAGACTCAGAAAAAGACAAAAAATAATATAGGATTAACACAAGTGTTGGCTCTTAATTATGGCTCAAGAACAGAGATAGTTGATGCTGTTAATCGCAGTATAAATCAAGGAAAAACTGTAATTACAGAGGAGGATATAAGTGATAATCTTGATACCCCTTATAGTGATATAGATTTGCTAATTCGTACAAGTGGAGAGAAAAGAGTCTCTAATTATCTTTTATGGCAACTAAGTTATAGTGAATTTAATTTTACTAATACTTATTGGCCAGATTTTACAATAAAAGAGTTAGAGATAATTATAGAAGATTTTAAAAACAGAAACAGAAGATTTGGAGGAGTATAGATGGAGTTAATTTTTATTTTTATATTTGGTATAGTGATAGGTTCATTTTTAAATGTTGTGATATATAGGATTCCAAAAGAGGAAAGTATAGTGTTTCCTGCTTCAAAATGTCAAAGTTGTCAAACATCTCTTAAGTGGTATCATAATATTCCAATTTTCTCATGGTTATTCTTAAAGGGTGAATGTGCTTTTTGTCATGATAAAATATCAAAGCAATATCCTATTATAGAGTTTGTAACAGGTTTGATTTTTATCTTAGTATATACTAAACTTGGATTAACTTGGCATATGGGAGTGGTAGCAGTTGTCTTTACAACACTTTTAGCTCTTACAATGATAGATTTTAAATATATGGCAATTCCTGATAGTCTAAACCTATTAGCATTAACTTTGGCAATGGTTCAACCTGACTTTATTGGTGGAATTGAAAATGCACTTTTGGCAGCTGGTGGATTTAGTTTATTTAGATTTTATCTATCTTATGCTCTTAACAAAGAGGCAATGGGAGAGGGAGATATAATGATTGCAGGGACAATGGGGGCATTATTAGGTTTTCCATTATTTTTCTTTGCATTATTTTTATCTGCTTTATTAGCAATTGTTCCATCTTTGTTAGCAAAAGACCATATGGTACCTTTTGTTCCATTTTTGGCTCTTGCAACATTTATAGTATTTTTATATGATGAGTGGTTTGTACAATTAGGGTTGTGGATATTAAATGGCTAAAATAAGATGGTATATATTATCAAATTTTTTTAAAACATTTTTGACAATATTTATACCACTATTTTTTGTAATATCATTAGTATATGTAATTAAAATAGCATCTCTAACAACCAAAGTAGAGATCTCTTTTGGTGAATTAATAGAGGTTTTTGGTTATTTTATACCTATGATTTTATTTTACACACTTCCTATATCTTTTATCGCTTCTGTATCATCTATGTTTTTTAGATTATCACAAGATAACGAACTTGTGGCACTTTTTTCACTTGGAATTAAAGCTAGTTATATCGTTAGGATTATTGCATATATATCAATTTTTATATCATCTTTATTACTATTTCTTTCTTTACTTGTTATGCCTCATAGTAAGTATAAATTTTTATATTTTAAAGAAAAAAAGTTTAGCGAAGCAAGATTAAATATTTTACCAAATCAATTAGGGCAGAAATTTGGTAACTTTTTTATATATGTAAAAAGTAAAGATAAAAGTAGTCTTAGAGATGTTGTTATCTATAATAGAGATAAAAATAACTTTGATCAACTCTTTTTATCTAAAGATGGGGAGATAAAAGATAATAATGGTCTTTTCTCTTTAGTTTTATATAATGGAACAGGCTATACATATTCAGATGACACACTAAAAGAGATACAATATGACTCTATGCATATATATGATAATATAGATATGAAAGAGATGAGTTTTAAAAATTCATTAATATATTGGAGCGAAGCCAAGCATAATAATGGTGTAAAAAGGCGACTTTTGTTTAGTATATTTAGCAGTTTTCTCCCCATACTTACTCTATATATAATTGCATCTTTTTCTATTATAAATGCAAGATACCAAACTAATCACTCTTTTTTGGTAACGGCGAGTATCTCTTCTGTCTTTTATCTATCTGCTGTTGCAATAAAACAAAATGCAAATGAGATTATCTTTATAAGTAGTATTATATTAGCAATTATAGCCTCAATCTTTATATTTAAAAAACGGATAAGTAGTTTTTATTAGATTTCTTTCAAAACTCGGAACTTGTGCTTTAGCTCCAGCTTTTGATGAGTTTTGAAATAAGTCTATTGATAAAAGGAGATACAATAAGAGTAAAAGCAGTAATAGCCTATGATGGTTCTAAATTTTTTGGTTTTCAGCAACAAAAAGAGACAAATAAAACGGTCACAACGATGATAGAAAAAGCTCTTAAAAAGTTAAATATTGATTCAACAATTATTGGAAGTGGAAGAACTGATGCTGGAGTTCATGCCACAGGACAAATTATTAGCTTTGATATTCCTATATATTGGAGCAGTTTAAAAAAACTAAAAATATCACTTAATAGATTATTGCAAAATATCTATTTTAAACATATTTCAAAAGTTAATGATGATTTTCATCCACGATTTGATGCTAAAAAAAGAGTCTATAGATATATATTTAAAACAACAACTCCATCAATATTTGAAGATAGTTTTGTCTCATATTATTCAGATTTTGATGAAGTAAAACTGCGAGATGCACTTAAAGTATTTGAAGGGGAACATAATTTTAGTAATTTCTTAAAAACAGGTTCTGTAACAAATAATAATATTAGAATCATATATAAGTCATATTATAGATATAAAAAAGGTTATCATTATATATATTTTGAAGCAAATGGATTTTTACGAGCTCAAGTGAGAATGATGATAGAGTTTGCAATGAGATGTGCCACTAATAATTTATCGATAGAACAACTTAAATCACAATTAGATTTAGTTCAAAAAACTTCATCTTCTCTTGCCTCACCACAAGGATTATATTTGGCAAGAGTGATATATTAATTAGGTGTATTTTATCATTTCAACTATTTCTTTTTTTATAAATAAAAGATTTTTATATATAGATTGTAATCCATTAATATCACTGCTATCAAAATTTTTACTTATAAAATATTGGTATCTATTTTTTCCTATTTTCTCTAAAATAACAAAATTCCAAATAGCACCTACTATATAAGCACCTTTTATACTTTTCCAAGAATTTAACTCTATAGCACTTATAAGTTCTGCTAAGAGTTGTGGTTCTGGATTTGTGCCACCTATTGATGGTTTATATTCTTGGATAAAAAAATATGGCTTCTCTGGTGTTTTTAATCCTTTTGCTACATAAAAATCACAAAAACCATTAAAATTTATATTTTCATTTTTATAACTTAAATTTTTGTGATAAAAATCATTTATCTCCAACTCTAAATCTACAAATTTTACTCTATTTAAAATCATTCCAATAAATTTTACTTTTAGAGTAT
>CAYWFW010000117.1:0-10350 GCA_964457735.1 uncultured Sulfurovum sp.
ATAAGAGAAATTTCGAAATATAAAAATAGTATCATAACTCCCAATCTTGCAATAGAAAATGCAGAATTAGTTGAATATAAATATGTAGCACAAATCTATAAAAAATATCAAGAAAATATTATAGAGAATAATCTTGTGGATTTTGATGATTTATTGATGCTTACTTATCAAATATTACATGAGAATCCATCTTTAAAAGCAAATATCAGCAAACAATACCAATATATAATGGTAGATGAGTATCAAGATACAAATGAGCTTCAACTTCAAATTTTAAAACTTTTGACTAGTGAGCATAATAACTTATGTGTTGTTGGTGATGATGACCAAAGTATTTATGGATTTAGAGGTGCAAATATAAGAAATATTGTAGAGTTTGATAAAACTTTTAAAGATACAAAAGTGATTAAATTAGAGATTAATTATCGCTCCACAAACCAGATACTTACCGTTGCAAATACTCTTATAGAACATAATAGATATAGAGTTGGTAAAAATCTAATATCTAGCAAAGGTGACGGGGATGAAGTAAAACTGCTTTGCTGTATAGATGAAACTCACGAATCAAGGTCAATTGCAAGAGAGATAAAAGAGCTTATCAAAAGTGGCGTTTCATCTAATGAAATTGCTGTATTATATAGAACTAGCTCTATATCTCGCTCATTAGAAGATGGATTTAGAAAAGAAAATATTGGTCATAGACTTATTGCTGGGGTACAATTTTATGAAAGAGCTGAGATTAAAGATATTATATCCTATCTTAGGGTTATTCTAAATCCTAATGATGATTTTTCGCTACTTCATATAATTAATAAACCCAAAAGAGGTATAGGAAAAATATCACTGGATAAACTTCAACTCTTAGCATCTAAGAAAAATAAATCATTATATGAGTATATAAAAAAGAGTCAAGCAGAAGAGCTTTCTCAACAGTTCAATAAAAAGATTGTATCAAATTTAATACAATTTATAGATAATATAGATGAGTTAAAAAGAGTATCAATCCATAATTTATATGATTTAATAAGAGTTTTTGAGGATAGAATAAATCTTAAAGATTCATATAGCAGATTAATTGATACAGATAATAAAATAGAAAATATTAATGAGTTTTATGGTTATTTTAAGGATACAGTCAGTTCCACATTAAATATGAATTTGGAGGAGTTTTTGGATGATATATCTTTATTAGATAGTAATCAAGATAAGGCAACAGATAATGGGGCAGTAGCAATGATGACTATTCACGCATCTAAAGGACTTGAATTTAAATATGTTTATATTATAGGGCTTGAAAATAATTTTTTTCCATTTATAAAAAATAATAATATAGAAGAGGAGAGACGATTAGCTTATGTTGCAATCACAAGAGCAAAAACTAATCTTACACTCTGTTATGTTAATAGTAGATATTATAATGGAGAGAGAGAATTTACTGAAAAGAGTAGATTTTTAGGTGAGTCAGGGGTTATAAAAGATACTTTATTACAAATTAATAAAACATCTATTTATAAAAAAGGAGATATTGTAAAACATCATATATTTGGAATGGGAAGAGTTCAAAGTGTTTTAGGAAAGGTAAATAAAGATTATAACCTTAAAATTAATTTTGGTGGAGAAAAAAGAGATATATTAAGTAGATTTGTTCAGCCTCTATAATATTTTTTTCGCTAGACCTCTTTTAAAACTCATTGGGAGTGATGACTTCAGCCTCACCTAGCTATTTAAGAGAGGTAGAGCTAAAGCACTACTTCCGAAAAATCCTTAATTCATTGGAAGTGATGGCTTTAGTCTCATCAAAAGCTAAAGACCAGCTTTGAGTTTTAAATCTATTTTCGTCTTCTATAGCTTAATGCTTCTAATAAATCCATTTTTTGAATTAGTTGGTGTGAGTTTATATCTGCGATTGTTCGTGATGTTTTTTTGATACTAGCTATGCTTCTATGAGTTAAAGCAAATTTATTAATAGCACTGTTTAAGATTTTGATTGCATCATCTTCAAATATACAAAATTTATCAATCTCATTTTCTAAGAGTTTGCCATTAAGTCTCTCTTGCCCTCTCTCCTTTTGCCTAGAAAATGCCTCTATAACTTTTAAGTGCATATCATTAGAACTTATATCTCCCACATCATCTACACCAATCTCTTGCATCACCACAAAAATATCAATTCTATCTAAAAATGGGTCAGAAAGTTTGTTTTGATACCTTTTAATCTCTAAATCACTACATCTACACTCTCGTACTTTTGATAATAAATTTCCACAAGGACAAGGATTCATAGCTCCTACAAACATAATATCAGCTTCATATTCAATCTTTGCATTTACCCTTGAAATATTAACCTTTCTATCTTGAAGAGGTTCTCTAAGTGCCTCAAGAATTGGTTTGGCAAAATGGGGGAGTTCATCAAAAAATAAAATTCCACTATGAGCAAGTGCAACCTCTCCAATTTTGGCATTAAGTGACCCACCACCAAAAATTGATGCACTTGTTGCAGTGTGGTGAGGAGAACGAAGAGGTCTTTTTGGCAAAAAATCAGGGGTTATTCCATCTAAAAACTGATGTTTTGCAATGCTTAACATCTCTTTTTTGTTTAAAGGTGGTAAAATATATTTAAATCGTTTAGCTATCATACTTTTACCACATCCAGGACTTCCCTCCATCAGAAAATTATGCATTCCACTGGCAGATACAAGGGATGCTCTTTTTGCAATATTTTGACCTTTTACATCAATAAAATCATTCTCATACTCTTTATTATAATAAAATTTCTGATTATTAATGAATAAATTTAATGCGTTATAGTCATATTTAAGAATTGGTACATGATAATCATCTAATGAGATAGCTTTAATAGCATCTGATAACTTATCCACAGCGATAAACTCAATCTCAGGAATATGTTGTAAATATGATATTGCATCTTTTGGAACAATAGCTTTTGTAATAAGATTCTGCTCCTTTAGAGATAATATTATTGGAAATAACATTGAACTTGATTTAATCTTTCCATCTAATCCTAATTCACCAAATATAAAAATATTATTATCTTTTATCTCAACTTTATTTAAGGCAATAAGCAGTGCAATTGGCAAATCAAAATGTGTTCCACTCTTTTTTATATCACTAGGAGAAAGATTAACTGTAATCTTTAATGGGGGAAAAACAAATTCATTAGTTAGCAAAGCCGATTTTACTCTCTCTTTTGACTCTTGAATATCATTACTGGCAAGTCCAACCACGGCAAATCCTGGTAAACCTCTTGTAAAAGTTGCTTCAACATCTATAAGTTTTGCATTTGTACCCTCTAAAGATGCACATTTAAATTTATTTATAATCATATTGTGATATTCTCAATCATATCTATCTCACCATTTTTAATTATCAAAGCATCTATACAAAAAGCCAAATTTGTAAGTTTTTTCTGCTTTAAATAATATTGAGAGGATTTGATTATTTTTTGTAATTTACGAGGTGTAATATTATAGATTGGTTCATAGTTGTTATTAGAACTACTTTTTACCTCTATAAAATGTATAGTTTGATTTTTTATTGCAATAATATCAATCTCACCCATCTTTTTTGCATAAAAATTTCTATCCATAATTCTAAATCCATTTCTTTGAAGAAACTCAGAAGCTAACTCTTCACTTTGCTCTCCAAAGATTTTAAATTGATTTCTATCCATCAAGTTTTTGTTTACTCATCCACCAATAAAAAGCAAAATTCAAACTTGGAGCATTTGAAATATCTTCATCAAAAATCATCTCTTGTATCTGCTTAATATCCATCTCAATAACCTCAATTAACTCCATATCAACTCCACCACCATCTGAGACTTTCATACTTTCATCAACCTCACAATAATAAAGAGTTTGTTTATTGCCTGAATGACCTAAATCAACACGATAAGATGTAACTTTTAAGATATTTTCAATTTTAACTTTATATCCACACTCCTCTAAAATCTCCTCCTTAGCTATCTCAATAAGAGGTTTATCTTTATCAACAAGTCCTGCACAAAGTTCAATAGTTATTCCATCTTGATTATGTATATACACAGGTGGTCTAAACTGCTTTACTAATATAAATTTATCTTTAGTTTTATGATAGATTAATATGGCAACACTATCATGAGCTGACACAATCTCCCAACTTTTTTTAATATCATTTTGAAAAAAAGAGACCAATGATGATTTTATATATTTTGGATTTTCTAGTTTATTAAGTTTAAACTCTCTAATATTATTAAGCATTTTATCCCTTACTTTTTAGAATTATAATCTACACTACAACCATCATATATATTCCATACATAAAGATTTGGTTTTCTTTTACTTAATGCTAAAATTCTATTTTTTGCTTTTTTTGCACCTTTAACATTAACAACTCTTGTACTCATAACATCTACTGTTTTATATTTTTTAGTTTTTAGTTTTATATGACGAGCAGGATTTACAGCCTTGCCTCTAATATATAATCCAAAATGAAGGTGTGGTCCAGTACTTCTGCCTGTACTCCCCACATAACCAATAATTTGACCCTTTTTAACTCGTTGTCCTCTTTTAGCTTTTAATCTACTTTGATGAGCATATAATGATACATAACCATTATTATGTCTAATTTTTATAACTTTACCATATCCACCCATCCAACCAGAGTAAATAACTTTTCCATCTCCAGCTGCCATTATGGGTGTTCCTCTTCTTGCACCAAAGTCTATACCAAGATGAGGACGATAACGACGTAATATTGGATGGTATCTTTTATATGTAAATCTTGAAGTTACTCTAAGATGACGAAGAGGCATACGCATTCTATCATAAATTGCAACCTTCTTTGTACCAACCTTATATCTGATGGTCTTTCCTGTATCACTATACTTGTTTCCATCTTTATCCATAAAACCAAAATGTTGTTTACCACCAGTTTCTAACATCGCTGATATCATTTTGGGTGAATTGATTGGTTTACCAAGCCTACTTTGTTGAGTATATATAAATGCCATTAAATCATTCTTTTGAAGTTTTTTAAAGTTAATCCCTTTTCTGTTTTTAAAAAAACCTTTAAAATCAGTAGATAACCTTGAATAACGAAGTTTTTCATTTATATCTTCACTAGGACTTTTTTTAAGATTCATAACAACTCGATACTCTCTTTGCATAAAAATAATAGGTATAATATCAAATTTATATTGATTTGTTTTATGGATTTTTATAAGTTGAATCTGCATCTCTTCACCAATTGGTATTAATGCTTGAAGTAAACTATTATTACTATCTTTTAGTTCAAAAAAGGTATCCCCACTACGTATCTCTAAAAGCAATAATTTATCCTCTTTAGATATAGAGTTCAAAAGACTAGAAGGGATGTTTTGTCTTTTTAAATACTCAGAGAATAACTCCCCTGCTTTCCAGCTATTTTCTGTAACCTTCGCACTATATAACGAAGATATAAGTAATAACAAAATAATTAGGTTTTTCATAAACCCTCCAGTTTTTCTAAATAATACTTTTAATTATAACCCAATTTAGATAACAACACTTGATACCTTCTGTTTACTATTTGTTATTAATTTTATATCAATCCTTTATAATCATACGATTATCTAATATTAATATTTTAAGTAGTATAATTTAGCCTAGATAATTATTTTTAATTTTAAAAGGATATATATGAAAAAAATTACATTAATATTAATGGCTATATTATCAATGCCAATCTTTGCAGGATTTTATCCAACCACAATAAATACAACAATATCATCTATAGGAGCAAATGAAGTAACTCTTAAAACTCCTCTTTCTGTAAGTGGTATGAGTGGAGCAGTTATTCATAATTATGGAAATAGACTTCAAGCAATTGTAGGTTATATTAGTCAAACTCAAAATTCAAATGCTAGAATTATTAATTCAAATGCTATGATTCACTCAACTCTTCCAAATGTAAAAAATCAAATTAAAGTTGGAGATAATGTTATTGGTGGTTATCTATATAATAATATTTTATTACTTGCTCCAAATAAAAATATATATTCAACTATTACCAGAGGTACAGATAAAAACTGGATACATCCCGATTTATATGCAACTTTTCTTTCTAAAGAATCAGAAAATTCTCCAACAAAAGCAAATTTATTAAAATTTGCAAAAGAATATCAAGTTGGACTTATATATATTGTGAAAAAAAATACAGCAATTTTATATGATCCAATTAGTCAAAAAATTGTCAGCAAAAAAGCTATGGAAAATTTACCTTCTGATGGTAATTTACCATTTTTTATGAGATTACCAGAGATTAAAACTGGAATTTTTGGTGGAAAAATAAAGGGTAATTATTACCAAATAATGGATAGTATACAGTGATAGATAAAAAACATTTAGATTATTTTAAAACTCTTGTGAGCGAGGATAATGTATATAGTGATAAAGCTCATCTGATTGCATATAGTTATGATGCAACAAGAACACGTTATGAACCTGACGCAGTTATATTTCCAAGAGATGAAAAAGATATCAGTGAAATATTAAAGTATTGTAATAAGCATAAAATTATAATTACTCCAAGAGGAGCTGGTTCTGGTTTCACTGGGGGAGCGTTACCTGCTAGTGGTGGGATAATTCTTGCTTTTGAAAAACATATGAACAAGATTATAGAGATTGATATGCAAAATATGCTTGCGATTGTTCAACCAGGTGTAGTTAATATGGATTTACAAAAAGCAGTAGAGGAGGTGGGATTATTTTATCCACCAGATCCTGCAAGTGAAGAGTATTCTACTTTAGGTGGTAATGTAAGTGAAAATGCAGGTGGTATGAGAGCTGCAAAATATGGGATTACTAAAGATTTTGTAATGGCAATTCGTGCTGTTTTACCTAGTGGTGAAGTTATTCGTGCTGGTAAAAAAACGATTAAAGATGTAGCTGGATATAATGTGGCAGGTATTTTGATTGCAAGTGAAGGTACATTAGCTGTCACCACAGAAATTACACTAAAACTTATTCCAAAACCAAGATTTAAACAAACATATATGGGTATTTTTCCTGATGTAACAAGTGCAATGAATGCTGTCTTTAAGTCTTTGGCAAGTGGGGCAAATCCTGTTGCTATGGAATTTTTGGATGCTTTGGTTATCCAAGCTCTTAGAGAAAAGTTAAATGTAAATCTCCCCTCTAATGCAGGTGCAATTCTTGTGGGTGATGTTGATGGTAATCTTGAAGATGAGATAAAGTTTCAACTAGATACTTTAAGTAAATCGTTTAAAGAAAATGGAGTAACAAAATTTATTGTAGCACATGATGAAAAAGAGGCAAAAGAGCTTTGGTTTGCAAGAAAGAATGCTTCTCCATCAATTACAATATTTGGTACAAAAAAACTAAATGAAGATATATCAGTTCCCAGAAGTAAATTACCAATTGCACTTGAGGGAATATATAAAATAGGTAAAAAATATAATCTAACTGTTCCATGTTTTGGTCATGCAGGGGATGGAAATATCCATGTAAATGTGATGGTTAAAGATAAAAATAATAAGCAAGAGATGGAAGATGGACATAAAGCTATAGAGGAAATTTTTCAATTTGTGGTAGATTTAGAGGGAACTTTGAGTGGAGAACATGGAATAGGAACATCAAAAGCACCATATATGAAAATTGCATTTAATAAGATAGAGATGGAACTTTTTAGAAGTATTAAAAAAGCTTTTGACCCAAATAATATTTTAAATCCTAATAAAATGGGATTATAAGGTATTTGATTGAAAATATATCGTTTAAATGATAAAAATAATAATAAAAAACTTTTAAAAGAGTTAAATGTCCAAGGTGCTGGAGTATCTATTATGTCTAAAAAGATGCAATTATATATCTTTCAGATAAAAGATATGCCAACCCCTGCTCTTAATATTTTAAAACAAGATGCCTTAAGTATTGGTGCAGAATTAGCCGTGCCAAGTGGAGTAATTACTTGTGTAAAAAGCTCTTATGATGCAATACTTATTGGAAATAAAAAACATATTGAGATACTTTCTAAAAAAGAGTTAGCTCAACCTTTTGGACTTAAAATTTTGGCAAAAGAGCTAAAAAAATATCTTTCAATTAAATCATATCCTACTCAAATTATGGGTGTGATTAATGCTAATAGTGATAGTTTTTTTAATGGTAGCAGATTTCAAGATAAAAATGCAATAGATAGATGCCTACAGATGATAAAAGATGGTGCTGATATTATTGATATTGGTGGTATTTCAAGCCGTCCAAATGCAGATATTGTGAGCGAAGATGAGGAACTTAAAAGAGTTCAACCAATTTGTGATATGATTAAATCTCAGAAGTTATATAAAAAAGTAATATTTAGTATAGATAGTTATTCTCCAAAAGTGATAGAATATGCTTTAAGTTGTGGGTTTAAGATTATCAATGATATTACAGGTGCAAAAGATGAAAGAGTCATTAAATTGGCAATAAAATATGGTGTTAAATTATCTATAATGCATATGCAAGGTAACCCTCAAAATATGCAAAATAACCCTAAATATAATGATATTATTACAGAAGTTAGTGAGTTTTTTGAGAAACAGATTAATAAATGTGAAGAGTTAGGACTTGATAGAGAATCTATTATTCTTGATGTTGGAATTGGATTTGGTAAAACTTTAAATCATAATCTTACACTTATAAAAAATCTTAAAGAGTTTACTAAATTTGGTTGTGAGATTCTTATTGGAGCAAGTAGAAAATCTATGATAGATATGATAATTCCCACACCAATAAAAGATAGATTAGCAGGAACAATTACTATCCATCTTGAATCGTTAAATAATGGTGCAAATATTATTAGATGCCACGATGTAAAAGAGCATAAACAGGCAATTGAAATATATAAAGCGATAGGAGATTGTTGTTGAAACAAAAAAAATATTTTAAAAGACAGATAGATATGTGGGGCAAGGATACCCAAAAAAATTTAAAAGATAAAAAAATTGTTATTGTTGGTGCAGGAGGATTAGGTTCCTCTTTAATGTTGGCTCTTGGAAGTAGTGGAATAGGTGTTGTGGATATTATTGATTTTGATAATGTTAGTATTCATAATATCCACAGACAAATCTCATTTACACTTAAAGATAAAAATAAAAATAAAGCATTAATAAACTCTAAATTAATAAAATCAAAATCTCCATTTGTAAAATCAACCCCATATAATATGAATTTTTCTGAGTTTATAGCACAAAATAATAATAAATATGATTTGATAATTGATGCAACTGATAATATTCAAACAAGAGAAGAGATTGATTCTTATGCTAAATCGTCAAAGACACCATGGATTTATGGAAGCGTAGAGGCATTTAACGGACAAGTATGTTTTTTTGAAAATAGTAGTTTTACTGTATTTAATATATCAAATCATAAACCAGATGGAAATATCGCTCCAATGGTTATGCATATCGCCTCACTTCAAGCAAATATGACAATTCGTTATCTAGCAGGATTAACAGTGGATAGAGATAAGTTGTATTATCTATATTTTAATAATCTAGGGGAATTGATAACTCAAAAATTTGGTATGCCAAAATAAAATTTTTCTAAGAAAATTTCAATCTTTTTATCATATGATTTTTTTCTATACAATTTAGTCTAGTTTAACTATTATTTATGTATAATTTCAGTTCAAATCATAAAAAATATTTTATGAAAATTTAACTACCAATCAAGGGGGTCATTATGGCTTTAGATACGGCGAAAAAAGCAGAAATTATTGCAAAATATGCAAGAGGTGATAAAGATACAGGTTCAACAGAAGTTCAAGTAGCTCTTATTACAGAAAGAATTATATATTTAACTGAACACTTAAAGATAAACAAAAAAGATCACTCTTCAAGATTAGGACTACTTAAACTAGTTGGTCAAAGAAGAAGATTGATGAGATACCTTAAAAAATGTAATTTAAAAAGATATAATATCATTAAAGAAGCTCTTGGTTTAAGAAACTAATCTAAAATAACTAATACACAAGAATCTCTTCTTGTAGTATTATACAATAGGTTTTTTCAAAACTAATCGGATGTGATGGCTTCAGCCTCACTAAAAGCTGGAGCTAAAGCATCAGTTTTGAGTTTTGCAAGAGGTCTATAATATAAACTTTTTAAAAAGAATTCAAAATGCCAACAATTGATTTTAATATAGATGCTTTAAATAGTATGAAAAAATATCCTAAAACTTTATCTTATAAAGGTGATTTATCTCTTTTAAAACGACCAAAAGTATCTATAGTAGGATCACGCAGACCATCAAGTTATAGTAAATTATATACTAGCAAATTAAGTAAAGAGCTTACCAGCAGAGGTGT
>CAYWFW010000118.1:0-2628 GCA_964457735.1 uncultured Sulfurovum sp.
AACTCAATTTCGTCATTTAATTTTAAATTTTCTTTGAGTTTATTTTTTAGCTCGTTATAAACACCAGTTGGTAAAATAGTATTTTTCTTATTTATCAAAATATAAATATCATCTATTTTCGGATAAATAATTTCATCATTAAAGGTTATTCCCTTTAAATTTAACTTAGTCATTTTTTATCTCCTTAACTTTTATATAAGAAAAAATATCTTTTGTTGTTTGACTTACATACTTTTTAGGAGCAATACCATTATATCTTACAATATTTGTAAGCACATCAATCACACCTACACCAGCACTTTGTATATGTTTGCCTCTATAATCTATTTTAATTTTTACATCTTTATCAATTCCGAATTTTTTATATTTAGTTTCAAGTTTTGTTTTACTTTTTTCTAAAAAAGCCTCTCGCAGTAAAGCACCTTTTTGTACTTTTAGTCTAAATTCATCCCAAAGATATCTAAATAAGAATTTTTTATCACTTAATTTATCTAAATATTGTTCTACATTTAAAACTCTATCTCTTAATAAATTTGTTTTAATTCTACTTTGTATTTTTTCTATATTTTTTAAATTTAAAACAAAATTTTTAGACATCTTTATAAATTCATCATACTCTTTTTCTATATTAATCTCTTCTAAAATATTTACAGGATATGCATAATGAAATTTCATATCATACTCAATTTCAATATTCTCATCTCCAAATGCAATATTAGAGATAAGTTCTGTAGCTAACCCAATATAAATATCATCTGCAGATAAAGTTGTTTTTGAGTATAGATATTTTGGATTCGTAACATATAATAAGCTTTTTATCTTACCATCTTTTAAATACTTTAATATTATTTTTAAAAGTTCTTCTCTTTGGATTTCTTCTAACTCATTCATATGAATATGTTTTAAACGATTTTCAGCCATAAACCACTTAAACTCTTCACTAAGCTCTATGTGATGGTTTTCATTCTTTATTAAAACTCCACCAATTACAAGATTTCTATTTTCATTTTGAATCTCTTGCCAATTTCCTGATTCATCAAAATAATACTTCATTTTAACCTCTTCTATTCATTTCAAAGTCTGATGCAAATTTTGCATTTTTGATTATCTGTTTATATTCTGGTTTTTGTAAAACATTTTGAAAACTATTCCAAATTGGTGATGAAACTCTAATGGCATTTGAAATATCTTGCGTTGTTACTTCTCTATCTTCATCAAAAGCATTATATTTTGATTCTATAATAGCTTGCTCTATCTCTGCACCTGTTCTATCTTTGCTTATTTGAGTCAAATGTCTTATATCAAAATTATCTGGATTTAATTTGTATTTTTTAAGTAATATATAAAAAATTTCTCTTCTATCATCATCACTTGGTGGTGGTACAAAAAACATCTCATCAAATCTACCTTTTCTAATAAATTCTGATGGGAGTTGTGTAATATCATTTGCGGTTGCTATTACAAATACTGTAGATTTTTTCTCTTGCATCCATGTAAGGAAACTTCCCAAAACTCTTACAGTAGTTTCATGCCCTCCACTTGCACCTGCAAAAGCCTTTTCTAATTCATCTATCCATAAAATACAAGGAGATATAGCCTCTGCAATTGAAAGTGCTTCTCTCATATTTAATTCAGATTGTCCTACATACTGACCAAATATTCTACCTATATCAAATCTAAGTAAAGGCATTTGCCACATATTAGATACGGCTTTTGCAGTTAATGATTTACCACCACCTGGCACTCCAAATATTAAAAGTCCTTTTGGTTCTGGAATAGCTAATTCTCTTGCTTCTTGAGTAAAAGATTTTTTTCTTTTTTTAAGCCAATCTTTTAAGTTACTAAGCCCTCCCACTCCATTGATTGTGGTTTTTGTATCATAATACTCTAAAATATTATTTTTTTGAATAATCTGCTTCTTCTGTTCAAGTAAAATACCAATAGCATCGTTATCTAATCTTCCAGTTTTTATTATAGCTTTTGCAAAAGCACTTCTTGCTTGATCTGCTGTAAGTCCTTTAGCTGACTCTACAATATCATCTCTTACTTTTTCATCTGTTGTTAATCTATCCTCAAAATGTTGAGTTGCTACAAAATCAAGTAAAATTTCAAGCATCTTATCTTTATCTGGTCTTTTATGCTCTATTATGGTAAAATCATCTTCAAGCTCTTGAGGGAGTGAAAAACTACATCCTAAAATTACAATAGTTTTAGCTGTTGACTTTAATTCTTGTTTAAGTAGTTTAAAATTTCTTACAATATGAGCCAATTCTTCTGCATTTTTATCTTTTAAAATTAAGTTAACATCTTGTAAAACAAAAATAGCAGCGTCATTATAGTTTGCTATCTCATTTAGCATAGAGTGCAAACTTTCTACCTCATTCGTAGGTTGCATTGCAATTATACCATCATTTGGTGTTATATCAGTCCATCTTTGCACCGGATTCCACTTAACAATAGATTGATTAAGACTATATCCTAAAGTGACAATATCTTTTATAGCTTCATCTTCTTCTATAGTTTGAATAAAAACTAGTGTATCTCTAACAGATACTGCATCTTGAAGTTGTTGTATTAATTCATTCATTTTAATCCTTTATAATAAATTTATATATTTGCTTTGGAAAA